>JAGHUR010000015.1 GCA_018064745.1 Candidatus Fiminaster equi | reverse complement strand
TGAGTTTTGAATAACTTAATAGCTTTTTCACCACCGGCAAACTTAACTGCCCACATTCCGTCTTCACGTTTTGCAACGTGGTAGACTCTTGTTGCATCCTTAAGGTCAACTTTCTTTGCTGGAGCTTTCTTGGCTGGAACTGCTTTTGCAGGTGCTGCTTTTTTAGCTGGAGCTTTCTTGGCTGGTTCCTTCTTTACAGGTTTAGCCTTTGCTGCCTTTTTTGGAGCTTGGATTTTTTCGGCTTTTTTCTTAAATAGCATAGTTATTTCTCCTTGAACATTAATTATTTTAACAAAAATTAATAATATTTCTACTTTTTATTTTCTTCACTTGCTGAATTTTTGTTTGATTTATTTCTAAAAACAACGAATTTTTGCCACGGGAATTCCAAGACAAGATTGAAAAACATACAGATAAATGTAGTAAGTAAAGTTGCACCAAGTGGTACTTCTGCTGTAGGAACATTTGAACCTAAAATTCCTAAATGATTAATAGTCATTAAACCGAGGACATCGCCATTAGTTAAATATGCACTAAAGAAGGTTGATGCTGGTGCAAACGGAATGTAGAAAACTAATGCTAAAGCAATAGCTTTTGGCATATTTGTTGCAGCTTTAAATGTAAATTTGCGGTTAAATGTAACATTCCAAATAACTGAACAAACTAAACCAACAAGATATGATGCTGAAGGTGGCATAGCTGGAATTAAATCTAAAAGTGTTGTAACACCTAATTGAATGATTCCTGCTGAACATGAGAACAAGAAAAACTTCAGCATTTTTAAAAGTTCATCTTTTTTAGCTTTTTCCATACTTATTCTATAGCAATATTAATACCGTCTTTAGCTTTAACGGTAATAGCTGCTCCTTCCTTTCTAAAACCTAAGGCCACTGAACCAACAACACGGTGATCCTCAGGAATACCTAATGATCTTCTAAGCTTTTTGCCTCATTAGCGTTTAAAAGCTCATCAAACTGATTAATCCAGCAAGAGTCAATTTTTAAAGCTGTTGCAGCTATCATCATGTTCTCGATAATACAAGAACAATCTTGTGCACAGAAAGCATCTTCTCTAGGCGCATGAACTAGTACAATTGTACTAGCACCATACATAACGTCCCTATTCATAAGACATTTTGAAAGCTCTCTAATCTTTAAAATATTTGATGATTTTCTTACTGCAGTTATGTCTGCAATTTGACGATTACACGCACTAGGTGCCGACTTTCCTGCTTCAAGTATCATTTCAAGTTTTTTAATTGATACTTTTTTAGCGCTATATTCTCTACAAGAAACGCGTGATTTAATAGTTTCTATAACTTTGTTAGACATAATATTATTTTGCAACCATTGCGCCAATAACACATGTTTTTTGAATGTGTGGTGTTGCGAATTTTGAAACATCTATTTCAACATCATAAAGTGAAATGTTAGCAATCAAACTTGTAAAATATTTTCCAACGAATTTTAAACCATTTGTGACGAGATTTATAACATCGCCAACTTTATCATCAGACATTTTGACGGTAACAAGTAGTTCACTTGCAAATTTGAGTGCAGAGTAAGGTTTTGTAGCAAGAGTTACCGCATATGGATATTCTTCTAAAGTTAAAACATCACTATTATTAACGACTTCAACTTTTGCATAGTTTTTAATCTTTGCGTTTACTGCTGATTCTCTAATTTCATTAGCAGCTTCGTTTGCTTCTTCTTGAGTAGCATAAACTTCATATTGCTCAGCCTCTTCAAACTCGTAAGCACCATCACGGGTCGGATAAATATCTTCTACAGCATCATCAAGCTTATCAAGATTTTCGGGAGTATTACCTTGGAATTCTTGATTGTAAATACTCTTATAATAATTTGCATTTTGAGTATTTAAAAAATCATATTCAAGGTTATTGCCGTATGAAGTAAATCCCATATGAGCAAATGGATATCTTCCAATATAGTCACTGGTTGAATGAATGTTAAATATATTTGTGTACTTATAAAGTGCTTCTTCATCGTCCTCTGTTGTTGTTAAAGGACCATTAAAAGCATAGGCGAGAGATTTAATGTTATTATCAAACAATTTCTTACCAACTAAATTAGTAAGTGCACCACCACGGCTATGACCTGTTACAAGAACAACAGTATCAGTAGCGTCTTTATCGGCTTTTTCGTCTATGTATTTCTTAATTTCGTTATAAGCTCTATTGGCGGTTACATCAAAGCCTTTATGATGCTTTTTATTTGTCCATTCAGGGTGATCACCATCAATGCTGTAATATGATTCAGTGTCAGCTCCTAAATCTAAATTAGAAATCCATGCTACATCTGATGGATATCCTTCTAAGGAAGCCATAAAAACTTGGTATTTTAATCCATTATTTTTAAGAATGTGATTTCCTAAATAGATACCACAAATATCGGCAGTATCTTTATTATCTGTAGCCTCTATTACAACGTACTTTAAATCATAAAACCCAAATTGAACTAATACAGGGTTAATATTGCTTTCATTTGACTCATATTGTGAAGTAACAACACTCCATTTTGTTCTTTCAGAAAGATAGGAGTTATTTGCAATAATGGCCATCATAACGCCAATATCTTTGTCATATTTTGGAGTTCCCTCAGGAAAGAATTTTCTGTAGTCAACTGCAACTGAAATTTCTTTTGAAACTGCACCATCATTGTTTACATAACCAGAAATATTTGATTCTGGGGTTGGATCAATGCTGTCGTAAAGACCATCAAAATCTTTATCAGAATAATCACGGGATTTATCACCACAGCTAGCTAAAGGAAGCACAGCGGCAGCAAGTAAACCGAAAATTAGTGCTTTTTTCAAATTATTTTCTCCATTTAGCGATGAAATCATCGCTTGTCATAACTTTAGCACCATAAACTTCTTTTAGGTATTTAATGCCAATGTCATAGTCTTCTTTTGTGAATGCATCAATACAATCGCTTGCGACTTCAACTTCATAACCAAGTTGGAATGCATCCGCTGCTGTATGTCTGCAACACATATGTGCGTGTAAGCCAGTAACGATGACTGTATCGACTCCAAGTTCTCTTAATAGAGCGTCTAATCCTGTTTGGAAAAAGCCTGAATAACGCTTTTTAGGTACCACATAGTCAATTTCTTTGTTAAGTTTTAACTCTGGAATGACTTCTGCACCCTTTGTACCTTCAACAGCGTGTGGACCCCAAACTTTGAATTCACGGTCGACTACTGGTGTGTGGCAGTCATTTGCAAAAATAACTGGAACACCTGCTTTTCTTGCCCCATCTAAAAACTTTGCAAGATGTGGGACAATTGCTTTTCCTCTATCACATGCTAAAGCACCTGTGACAAAGTCATTAAGCATATCTACGACAATAATAGCTTCTCTCATTTTATTTTCCTCCTATTAAAGTGGTAAATCCTTCTTTGTAAATTTGTAACTGCCGATAAAGGCAAAGATTCCGCCAATACCAACAAGAATTGCTAATTTCCATAGCCAATCTATGGTCATAACAACATTTTCAACACCATTGATTGCTTTAGCAAAGTTACCCATGCCTTCAGTATCAATAAGTGTATAAATAGTTAAGTAATTAAAGAAATCCATTGCTTGAACACCAACACCAACAGAAACGAATACTTTGTTTCCGAATAAGCCAAGGATACAGCAAAGGAATGCTAAAACACATGCTCCACCACCAACTGCAATTGATTGATTGGATTTATTAAACCAGCATGAAGCACCAAATGCTACACCGGTTAAAGCAAACATAGCTATAAAGCTACCAAAGCAATATAAGAATGTTCTAAGTGTCATTGCACCAAATGGAAGGTTAGCAGGTTTAGTAACAAACCAAGCTACTGCACCTGAAATAAATGCACCGAGAGCAATAACAACGTACATAACAAATAATGAACTAACCATGAATGCGTATTGAGTTCTAACTACTTTCTTACGGTTAGTTGGAGTAGAAAGAATATAAGCCATTGAACCATCACTTACTTGAGATGCAATAAGTTTATTACAAGTAATCATAACGTAGATCATTGGTAATAAAACACCTGCAATCTTATAAACAAGATCATTCATAACAGCGTTCATATCAATTTGAGACATAGTCTGAATACGGTTTAAGTTAAAGCCCATTTGATCAAGCAAGCCTAAAACCTTAAGCAAAGAAATGTTTTCATCTTCGACATAAACCATAACTTTGCCCATATTGATGTTGGTAAAGATTTGTTTTGTACCTACAACAAGGTTAATGATGACGAAAATCAACATTGAACCGATTGTTAAAGCTAACCATAAGCCTAAGTTTGATTTAATTGATTGCTTAAAAAGTGGTTTTGAAAAGAATTCTTTTTTCTTTGTAATTTCTCTAGTTGCTTCCATCTTCAATTCCTCCTATAACGTTTTCCATAAAGTATTTTTCAAGCGTGTACTGCACTTCTTTAATTATTTTGATATTGAATTTAGACAATTCTTTAAACATTCCGTCAAGCTTCTCATTTGGAACTCTAATTACGTATGCGAGATTTTCATCATCCCTACTTAATACTTCAACTTGTGAAGCATCAACGTTTTCAAATCCAGTTTTGTCTTTAAATCCAATAATGAATTCTCTAAATGGTCTATCATGGATTTCATCCATATCAACAATGTCTACGATCTTGCCATCTTTGATGAAGGCAACATAGTCACATGTTTCTTCAAGTTCATCAAACATGTGATTAGACATGATGATTGTTGAGCCTCTAGCCTTTTCTTCTTTAATTATATTAATGAAGGCCTCTCTCATAAGCGGATCTAGACCAGTTGTTGGCTCATCAAGAAGAATGATGTCTGGTGAATGCATGAATGCTGCGACTAAGGCAGTTTTTTGCTTCATGCCCTTAGACATACGCTTTAAATTGGCTGTTGGGTCGAGCTGTAAGGCATTAATTATGCGTTCAGCTTTACTCATATCACTTACTCCTAACATTTCAGCTTGGAAATTTAGGAATTCAGTACCGCTTTCTAATGGTGGAAAGGCAATTTCACCTGGAAGATAGCCCATCCACTTTTTAATTTCTTCAGCATGTTCCCAAGCATTTAGCCCATTTACAGTTGCAAAGCCTGAATCAGGTTTTAAGAAACCCATGATGTGGCGTAATGTTGTGGTTTTACCTGCACCATTGGTACCACAATAGCCAAATGTTTTTCCTTTAGGAACAACAAAGGAAATATCAAATACACCTCTACCTTTGCCATAATCTTTTGTTAAATGTGAAACCTCAATAGCAATTTGATCCTTGGAGAACTTCTTTAAGCTTTGAGCATGTTCATAAATATCAACTTTTTTCTTTGCCATATTTAGTCCTCCTATTTCTTGTTGCCTACAACACCACCAAGGCCACCAAATGTCTTATCTTCTTTATAGAAGGACATAAAGTAATCTTGAAGGGTGTAAGGTTTTTCTAAAAATGTATCAAGTTTAATGCCTAACATAGAATCAATAAACTTTTTGTAATACTTTTGATCAAACTTCACTGTTACTGTGCGGCGAAGATCGTTTTTTGCAATGATTTCAAACGGACAAGTTTCTAAGTACTTTTTATAGTTTGCGTCATCTTTCATACGTAAAACGTATACTTTAGTGGAAATTTGTTTCACTTCTTCAGCATTAAATGTTGATACGTGTTTTCCATCTTTAATAATAGAGATAATGTCGCATGTAGCTTCAACTTCACTAAAGATGTGACTAGAAAGAAGAATGGTTTTGCCACGTTTCTTCTCCTCTACTACAAACTTAATGAAAACTTGTTGCATAACAGGATCAAGTCCAGATGTTGGTTCATCAAGAATTAAAACGTCTGGGTCGTTCATGAAAGCTGCAACAACAGCAAGTTTACGTTTTTCACCAAGCGACATTTCTTTAACGTTTGGTGATGGATCAAGTTTAAATAACTTGAGAAGATAGTCTAAACGTTCTGGATTAGCTTCTCCTCTCATTTCTTGCATCATTTTAATAAATCCCCAGCCATTAAGACCTGCTGGAATGGATGGCTCGCCAGGAAGATAGCCAACCTTTCCTAATATTTGATCGGTTTTTCCGAATGTATCAATTCCAAAGATTTGAGTTTTACCTACTGTTGGCTTAGAAAAGCCCATGATATGACGAATAGTTGTTGATTTACCAGCACCGTTAGGGCCTAAATAACCATAGCATTCGCCTTTATGAACTTTAATTGAGACATCAAAAACACCACGTCCGAAACCGTAATCTTTAGTTAGGTTTTCAACGTTAATAATGACAGGTTCTTTTGAAAAGTCCTTTTTAGCCATAATTAATCCTTTTTAAGTTGTACTTTAATATCGTGGAAATCTCTAAATTCAAATGGATCAACTTGAATGTCTTTTATTTTGATTTTATCTCCATCAGCATAGATGTCTTGAGCGCCATTTGAATGAATCCAATTTATTGAATAGTCGTTGTTTTTTGTTAAAACATTAAATTTGGCTTTCAAATCTAGATTTCCAAATAAGAAATTTTCTTTGACGACAATAGCATCAAATAATCCATCTTGAGGCACTTCATAGCCATTAAGTGGATAAAAGACATCGTAAATTTTATCGCCTTCAAGTGCTTGATAAATGGAACCGATTTTGTCACCTCTAGTTCCGTCAGATTGCATTTTATAAACGAATGTATTAGAAAATTCACCTGCATACTTATCATTCATTTCACTTATTTCATCTTTGATGACTTTGTATTTGGTTTTTCCTTCTTCATCCTTGCCATCTTCTTCAGTAATGAATTCAGGGTGTGAGCCAAATCTAGCATCACCAGTTTTACCAGGAAGAGGAGAAATCTCAGTTAAATCACAAACTTTAAGTGTAGATATAACATCTAATGAATATTCTGCTAAATCTTCTAAACTATGGATTTTACTTTTAATTTTTGGATCAAAATCAATATAAGCTCCACTGTACCAACAAAGTTGATACTGTAAATCATATAAAGAAACTGGTAATTGTAATGTTACATTTTGACCATCTGCATATGTCACAACTATGTTTCTAATTAATTCTGAAGTGACAGGAATTGGGAAATCTTCCCCAACTTGAATGTCAATACCAAGTGCTACCTTGTTTCCATATTTAGGATCAACTTCATCCATTACAATGTAATAACCATTTAGACCACCATCTAAATCAAAAGCTTTAAAAATTTCTTCCATCTCAGAACCAATATCTATGGTGAGAGTAAATTGTTTAGCATCTTTAAGCTTTTCTTTTTCTTCTTGTGATGCAGACTCAGGAACAACGTATTTATCATCTTTAAGTGTAATTTGAAGTCCGATACGAGCTTCGCCTTGTCCTTGTCTACCCATCTGGAATTTATACACTCCAGCGAATGATTTCTCACCACAAGCGGTTAAACAAGTGGCAGAAAGAAGTAATAACGGTAATATTTTTTTCATATAATATCCTCCTATTATGCAGTCTTTTTAGCTTTCTTTTGGCGTTGTGGTTTGCCAAGAAGTCTAACCTGCATATTATGATTTGTGAAAATTAAATTAATTAATCCAAATAAGACAATGAATCCTGCCAAAACAGCCCAGAATAACTCCGGCTTAACATTCATATTGCAGAATTTAACGTCCCATGTGAATGTAGAATTAATCTTTTCAACAACTTGTTGACCTTCTGGAATTCCTTCCAAGGTTGCCATAACGTTGTTAAATTGTGATTCTAAGAATAACTTACGAAGTAATGCAACTGAGTAAGTTCCAGGTAAGAATCCTGAAACAACTGCAAAGCCACTAAGCATTGAAAGTGGCATATAAGTACCAATAACGAAACCTGCACCTGCTGAGAAAATAGCAATAACAGAGTTAAATGAATCGTTATTTGAGAAGAAGTTAATGATAAAGAATGTGAGTAAGGAACTTACAATAATTCCTACTATGATGGCACATACAGTAAGTAAGAAGTTAAGGAATGATGTGATAACGAATACTTTGTAACATGCCAAAATTGCAATACAGATGAAGTAAATAAGCATAACAATGACAAATGTAACTAAGAAGTTAAAAATCATGTAGCTTGCGATTAAGGTTCTATTTTTAATAGGTGAACTTGCAAAATCTTTTACAACACCTTGTTCTCTATCTTTTAATACGACATAGCATGTGTTAAGTGAGACTGTAATACATGTTAAGCCAATGATACCTGAAAGCATCCAAGCATCAACTAAGCCATACGCAGCATTAATTAAACTATCAGATGGATGTTGAATAACTTGTTGCATTAAGCTCATAACTGAGTTTTGTTCTAGGCTTCTTAAGAAGATTAAGTAAATAAGAATGGAACAAACAGGAACCATTAATGCAAAGAAGAAGTTTGTTTGAGTTTTGAAGAAACACTTAAAGTGTCTTTTAACTAAAGCATATACTTGTCTCATTATTCCTCACCCCCTTCTTCTTTTTTGGCTTTTCTGCCAGTAACTTTTAAGAAGACGTCATCCATGTCGCCTTTCTTGACTTCAAAGTCTTTAATGATGGATTTATGGTTTTCAATGAAATCCAAAGCTTCTGTAACAGTTTTGAAAGCAACATGATAACTCTTTGAATCTTGTTCATATTCAAACTTATGTCCTTTGAGGACAGAGTTCATTTCATCACTCTCATCACAATAGATGATAACATAGTTATGAGAGTACTTATTTTTAAGTTCAGTTGGTGTTCCGGATGCAATAATGTTACCGTGATCCATGATAATGACATCACTTGCGCCATCGGCTTCTTCAAGATAATGGGATGTAAGGAAGACGGTCATATTCTTTTCTTCACGGATTTTATCAATTAATGCCCAGACATCTTTTCTAGTTTTTGGGTCTAAGCCTGTGGTTGGTTCGTCTAAAATAAGTAATTCCGGAGAGTTAAGCATACTTCTTGCAATGTCAACTCTTCTTCTTTGGCCACCACTTAAGCGACCGACTCTACGTTTTAAAATAGGCTGTAAGTTAAGAATTTCGATAAGCTCTTTAATCTTAGCTTCTCTTTCTTCTTTGGTTGATGGATAAAACATTGCTCTAGTTTTTAAGTTGTCAATAACTGTTAAATCACCATCAAGAACTGAGTTTTGGAAAACAATACCAATTCTTTTCTTAACTTCAGCGCGATCTTTTTCTAAATCAAAGCCATCAACTGTGACTTTACCAGAATCCTTCGATAAAATCGAAGCTATAATATTAATTGTTGTAGATTTACCTGCACCATTAATACCAAGGAATGCAAATAAGGAACCTCTTTTAACTTTAAATGAAATATCATTAACAGCCTTAACGTCCCCATATTGTTTAACTAAATGATCAACAATAAGAATATCTGGATTCATTTTGTCTTTAATTTTCTTATAAACTGCAAAGTCTTCATCAAACTCTTTCATCTTTAAGAAACGATGTACTTCATCAATTTCCCATTGTTTAACGTTATAAACTCTGAAAAATGGAAACCATTTAATACCTTGGCAAAAATGTTTGATAACTGTGTTAGGTTTAACACTTCTTTGTTCATTGAATCTGAATTCATCTGGGAAGTATTTAAGCTTTGTAACGCATCTATTTAATGCTGTTTGATCTTTAAACACAAAGTGTTTGGTTAATACCATGTTAATAACTTTATCAAACATACCGGTTTTTCTCATTTCATCAACATTCATGAGTAATACACCGCTATTAAAGTATTTTGGATTAATCCAAAATTTACCTAAATAGTCACGACATGCTGCAAGTTCATATCCTTCCATATCAATGTCGTAAAGCTCTTTAATATCACCATAAGCCATTGTATCAGTGTCTAAGTAAATAACTTTACCATCAATTGAAGGAACTTTTCCAATTAATAAGCGAAGTAAAGCGAAAGGCGTATAATTTGAGTTTTTCTTTTCTTTTAAAACATTGTGGTATAACTCATCACAATGAATAAGTTCGAATTTAGATTCAGGAGAAATTTCCTTAATTGCTTCATTAATAACTGAAGCGTGTTCATCAGAAAATGCTTTGTAAGCTTCATTTTCATTTGATAAGTCCATAGTTAGTAAACTAAAATGAACCGATTCTTTTGTTCTCCTGACGATTGAAATTGCGCTTAGTAAGACACCATCGAACATTTTGTCATTACCAGCGTATATAACTTTTACCATTACTTTACCTCCACTTTTGATACAATTCTCATTAGAAAACTATCGTAGATTATACCATATAGGTATTAAACGTGATACAAGATTTAATCAAACATGTGCGCAGACAAGAAAAAAAGAAAGCTTATGAAGCATTCTTTTTTACACATTTTTGATTAATTATGCGTTACTTTTTTTGGTCTTGAGAAACTTTCTAATTTCAAAAACTAAGAAACAAATTGTTGTCAAAACAACAAATATTGCAACAAACCAGTTAAAATCACTAACTGATGTGAAGTTTAAAAGTACTACTGAACCGGATAATGCAACCATAGCAATAACTGGTGCGTAGTTAAAACTAATTTCGCCTTTGTTAAAAAATTCAAAAAGCATAAATCCAAACAATGGAATTTCTGCAAAAACTGCTAATAAAGTAAACGTATAGAACGGAACTTGAGTTGCTTCATTAACCGACATGTATGCTACTGGAATAGCCATTGAAAACAAGGTTAAGAAAACAACGGAGAATATTGAATTGTAGTTATTTTTATTACGCAAACAAGAATCAACTGTAACGCATACCATTGAGCCAATTAAAAAGCCATAGGCAACGAATTGCAATGGAGCAAGTGTCCATCCGGTATGCATCATTCCAGAAAATAGAAGGATCATCATACCAAGAAGAAGTTCTTTATAGTTAAATTCGTAATTCTTTTTTTTAAAGAGTTGAACAGCCATTTTATACATTGGAACTGCAAGTAAAACGGCGCCAGCTGTAATGCTTAAACACACAATAGCGTAATAAATTGTTGGCATTACATTATTGCTAACTAAAGCATATGCACCACCATTGTTCACGCTTAAAATTAAAGCTAGAATGCGTTCAACTAAAAGAATAAGCACGTAGCCAATAAAACTAATAGAGATTAAACGATTAATAACTTTGTTCATACCTAATTTCCTTTCAAATTTGAGGATTATTTATCTTGTTTGAGTTCGACAATTAATTTAACAAACTCATTAACGGATGTGAGGTAAATGAATTTTTCATCTGGAATTGTCACTCCAAATTCTTCATTTACTAAGTTAACAAGTTCAAAGAAATTCATTGAGTCGCCACCTAAATCATTAATCCAGTGTGAATCATTTTTAATATCTATTTCTTTTAAAAAAAGAACTTGAGCAAATAATTTCTTCACTGGAACAAGAATATTCATGATTGTATCATCATCAAAATTCACTTCTTCTTTAACAGCTTTTAGGTTATTGGAATTAACGTAGTCTTCTGAACCAGTTTCAATAGCTTTTTTAACTGCTAAACGTTTGACTTTTCTATTAGTTGCAACTGGAAGAGCCTTTTTTGTGAAGTAAATATCATCAAGAACGACACCGTTTGGTAGTTTTTCTGCTGCTTTTCTAATTTCGCTTACTAATGGATCAGTTATTTCTTTATCGAAAGCTTTTACCACAGTTACAAGCGAAACTGCTTCGCGATGCTCTTTTTTGTCCTTTTTAATACCTAAGACAGTATAAGCGCCAAGATCTTTTATATCTCTGAAGTATAATTCGAGTTCATCTGGGAAAATATTTTCGCCATTAGCATTAATAATGACATCTTTAGCTCTGCCTTTAATGTAAACTCTTCCGTCTTCTTCAATTTCTGCAATATCGCCAGTGTGAAAATAACCTTCTTCATCAAATACACTATCTTTAACTACACCACCGATAATTTCTTTTGAGTGGATTGATTGTGATTTAACAAGTAATTCACCTTGTTTTTCATCTCCAGCAATTTTATAGCTAACACCGTGTAAGGCTTTACCAACTGAACATTTAAGTCTTGTACTTACATCTTTAGTAAGTTCAACTGATGTAACACCAATTTCAGTCATACCAAAACCATTGTATAAAGGATAACCAATACCATTAACGATACGCATTGTTTCATCTGAAAGGTAACCACCACCTGAAATACACATTCTAATAGATGGACCAAGAAGTTTCTTTTGAATGGTTCTTACAACAATCTTGTTTAATGGTTTACCATTTTCAAGATTCATATCAAGTAATGCCTTTAAATAGCCTTTAATTGGCTCTTCAGACATTTCATAGGTACGCTTAAATTGAAGAGCAATTGAATCAAAGAAAAGTGGAACAGAATAAACGTGTGATACTTTTCTATTAACACACAAGCTTTGAATCTCGCTTGAATTCATGCTTGATGGGAATACGAATGTTTCCCTATATGGTGAATACCATAAGAACAAAGCGACAAAGCCGAAGATATGATGGAACGGAATCATTGCGAGAAGCTTAATTTTTCCATAGCTTCTTGGATACATGATTGTGTCTGTTTCATATGGCATATCAAGGCATGCTGCAATTTGATGACAAAGGTTTTTACCATTAAATACCATGAGTTTTACGTCACCTGTGGTACCACTAGAGCAGAAAATAACTTCATCTTCCCAATCTGGAACGAAGTCTTTTTCAGCTTTTTTGTAATACATCATATCGACATAAATCTTTTTAAACTCATATCTAAATGGATCATCAGTAACAATCGCTACTGCATGAGTTTGATTTGCAAGGTTAATAACGCCTTCTTTCTTTGTTGAAGCATTCACAAAGAGAGGTTTAAATCCTGCCATTAAAATGGCATAGTAAGAAATACACCATTCTGGAGAGTTGGATAATTTCAAAATAACAACGTTATGTTTTTCAACATCTTTTAATTGCTTAGAAATAATGGATGCAAACTTTTTAATGAGCTTGTCAAATGTTCTATAAGACATCTTTTTAAATTTGCCATTGTAATCAAAGTATTCGAAAGCAATTCCGTTTTTGTGTTCGAATGTGTAATCGTAAATAGTTTTAATGCTTAGGTCGTTCTCATTAATGAGATTTCTAACCTTTTGGAAGCAAGAAAGAATTTTCTTATCCATAATTATTTACTCTCCTTATTAAGTCTATCTTTGTGCAAATCGTAAATAGCTTCGTTTGCAAAGTGTATTTTTGTTACTTCTTTCCATCTATTCAATGGATATACAAAGTATGTTTCAGTATTTGTGGCTAAATCAATACAGGCTCCACGGTGTTTATAATCAAACTCAATGTGGATTGCATAGTTTTGAAGCGGGCTTCTTACAAATTTGAAGTTATTATCGCTTGATACCACAATACCTTCTTCAACCGTATGTTTTAATACGTATTTGCCTTCAAGTGGTACAAAGCCAACGCCAGTTCCTTTAAGATGTTCGACGCGAACTTCATCTTCAAATGCGTAAGTTCCGTTTTTAACTTCTTCAAAACAGCATTTCTTTTCCCAATAGTACCAATCAGATACTTTAGTGAACTTTGATTCACCATTTATACGTGAGATTGTACCATTTTCTTTTAATTCGTATTCTGCACCACAGGCATCACATTTAAAGTGTGTTCCCTTTGAAGACATTTCGAATTCTTTACCACAATGTGGGCACTTATAAAGTATTCTTTCAATACCTTCCGCCCTTTTCTCGTATTTAATGAGAATGTTATTGTCTAATTGATAACGTTCTTCATCAAAGTCATAATTTTCATTTACTATTTGTTGAATTTCATCTGCAGTTAAGCTTTTTACGTATTTCTTTGGCACAATACATCTCATTTCATCAACAATAGGTCGTACTTTTCTAATTTTGTGGTCACCCCATTGTGGATCTCTTAAGTAATGGCCATGATTTGTGATCATTACAATTGGAACACCTGCATTCTTTGCAAGTTTTGCTATTCCGTTATCTAATCTTTCAGCTTTACCAACGAATGAATAACGTGCTTCTGGATAGATAATTAAGATTTTCTTTCTATCTCTAAGTACTTCAAGCATCATCTTTGCACTTCTTGGGTCATTAGTGAATTTTCTTTTAGGAATAACACCAAGTTCTCTAAAGATAAAATCTTTATCGATATATTCCTCAATCGTGGAAACCCAATATGGTTGATAAGGAAGAGTTAACTTAATCGCAGAAAAGAAATCCATAAAGGAAGCATGGGAACAAATTAAAAGATAAGGTGGTTTTGGAATTCTACCAATCTTAATAGTCTTAACATGTTCCTTTTTTCTGCACACAAAAGAAGCACATCTAATTACAAATGAAAATGGAGGAAGAATTTTCCTCGTTTTTTCGTATGTATCTATTTTTTTCATAATAAGCGCTTTTCAGATTGTTTAAAAACAAATCTGTTATAGTTTATACCATTTAAATACATAAAGCACCTACTTTACGCGTGTAATGTGCATAAACAAAGTTTAAAAGTTATTAAAAACTGCCCTACTAGAGCAGTTTCATAATTAATTTTGTTTTCTATATATCGGCATTCGACTCCACACAATAACAGCAAGTTGAAGCGGAATACAGACAAAGAATATAAACCAAAGGTTACTTCCAGACGTTACAAGCACCGTTAAATATGAACTTGCAAATGTAGTCCATATGAATGCACTAATTGAAATGAATAAGAATTTGCTCTTACTAAACCAAATTGCGCAAAAAACAATTCCAATAATAGAGCAAATAACAACACCCCATACAAATGACAACCACGAATAATGAAATGAATTAGGGAAAGCAATGAAGCAAACAACTGAAGCAAATAAAGCTCCAAGCATTGCTAAACCAATAATGAGTAATTTTAAGCGTTTGCTCTCTTTTTCGTCGTTTGATGACTCTACTTCAGCGTGTTCTTCAAAAAAGTAGTCCATTGATACTCCAAAAAAGATTGATAATTCTCTTAAAGTATCACATGTTGGAAGTGAAGAACCATTTTCCCACTTAGAAATGTTTCTGTCACTGTAGTTGAGTTTCTCGGACAATTCAAGTTGAGTGAGTTTTTTCGATTTTCTTAATTTAATTAAGTTATCTGCAAATATTTGATTAAGATTTCCCATACAAAATATATTACTCCACTCAGAGTAGAGTTGTAAAACATTTCTCAACTAATATTAAAATTTGTGTTCAGTGATTATTTTTCTAATTGCCTTTAAATTAATACTAGCTAGGAAGCCTTTTCCTATTGATCCGAACGTATTAAATACTAGGAGGTTATGTATGAACAAAGTTAAAATTATTGTTGATTCGACAGTAGATCTAACTCAAGAGATTTACAAAAAGTATGACATTGATGTAATTCCATTAAACATCTGTTTTGGAGAAGAAACATACCAAGATGGGGTAAATATAGACATTAAGACAATGTTTGAGATGGTTGAAAAAAAGAAAGAACTTCCACACACAAGTGCGTGTTCTCCAGCTTTAATATTCGAATATTTTAAAAAATACATTAATCAAGGAATGGATATTATTTTTCTTGGCTTATCAAGTACTTTGTCCACCACTTTTCAAAACGCATTTATAGCGAAAAGCGATTTTAGAGAAAATAGAATTTACCTAATTGACTCTAGAAGTTTATCTTCTGGCACAGGATTACTTGTTTTAAAAGCTGCAAGGCTTGTAAATGAAGGCAAAAGTGCTAAGGAAATTGCTGAAGAAATTGAAAAGACAGTTCCAAACGTTGTCGCTCAATTTACAATCGAAGAACTCGAATATCTCCATAAAG
This sequence comes from Candidatus Fiminaster equi, assembly GCA_018064745.1. Taxonomy (GTDB): domain Bacteria; phylum Bacillota_I; class Bacilli_A; order RFN20; family CAG-826; genus Fiminaster; species Fiminaster equi. The sequence goes on along the minus strand of JAGHUR010000015.1, from coordinate 1,626 downwards.
GAGGAAGATGTTCAGGAGCTTCAAAGATTTTTGGCCACATTTTCCATATTAGACCATACATTAAAGTTGTTGATGGAAAGATGATTGTCTATAAAAAGCCTAGAGGTCCAATGAAAGTTGCTATTAATGAGCAATTGCAAGACGTTAAAGAAAACCTAGCAAGCATTGATAAACACGCAATAATTATTACCCATTCACTCGTTGATGATGAATTACTTGAATACACAAAGACAGAGTTAGGTAAGCTAGTTGACCCTAATTCAATTATTGTTACCACCGCTGGATGTGTTATTTCTGCACACTGCGGAAAAGGTTGCATTGGAATTCTATACATTAAATAAGAAAAAAACACATTGCAAATCAAGTAAGAATAGCAATGTGTTTTATTTATAAAATTTTTAGTTCTCTTTGCCCTCTAGTGAAAGCTTAATGTCAGCTACAAATCTATCAAGAATTGGTCTTGTAACGTTTTGCATTACAACAATGTGGCATAATGGTCCGTCATATTGTGGAATTCTACCACCTGCAAGTGTGTATTTCTTTACAATCCAATCTGCTGGGCGCTTGATATAGACTGTATTTGAAAGGCGATTATGCCATGCTGGATAACCAATAGCATCTAATTGTGATTGCAAATATTCAGTGTTATCAAGAAATTCTTTTGCTTGTCTTCTAAGTTCTTCTTCGCCAACGTGTGTCATAAGCCAATAGAACTTAAGAGGAGAAAGTGCACTTCTTGAACAGCTAATCATAGCCATATTTGAATTTAAGTAATCAACCTTGAATGAAGTTTGCGCAGCATAAACATCTTTTCTTGTTAAAAACAAGCCACATGGTTCATCAATGCCAAAGAACTTATGTCCGCTGACTGCGATTGAATCATATTTCATCTTGGTCATGCTAACTAAATCTTTAGCATCAGTAAATGGTAAATAACCACCAAATAATGCTGCATCAACGTGTTTATACACTGCTATTGGTTTAACTTCATCAAGAACTTTATTAATAGCTGTTAAGTTATCAATACCACCCATGAATGTTGTGCCAAGAGCACAAACAACAAGAGCTGGTCTAGATGGATCAAGTTTTCTTCTTAAATCTTCTGGATCCATTGAACCATGTTCATCAAAATCAATAAGACGGCATTCTAAGTTTTGTAAGTCTGCTAATCTACGATTTGAGTAATGGGCTTCTTTTGAAACGTAAACGATAGGCATTTTTCCAGTTTCAGCTAACAACTTTTTAGTTCCGAAATACATACCGTGGTTATTACTGTCAGTACAGCTATTGGTGATGAAACCCCAAATTTGGTCTTCTGGAATACCATAAAATGGTGCAAACATTTCGATAACCTTTTTCTCAATTCCGAGTGCAGAAATTACAAAGTAATTATCAACATCAAAAGGATCACCAACGTTATCCATCATAAAGTCGCAAAGACCTGTTTTTGTGTACCAATCATAGAATCCAACAACGTTAGAATTTTGGTTGACTGGATAACCAATTGTATCTTCAAGTCTTAAATAAGTGTGTCTAGCAAGATTGACTAATTCTTCGTCCTTTAAAATTACCATGTTATTATTCTCCTAGCAAAATCTATGCATTAATTATAACAGATTATATTAC
>JAGHUR010000005.1 GCA_018064745.1 Candidatus Fiminaster equi | reverse complement strand
AATGTAACGTAAGCAACACGGTTAGGCCTGTGTCTGCGAGCACAGCCACGAGCATGGAGGTCTTGCCAAGTAAGTCTGCTAGAATTAAGGAAATAACCATCGCTTTAACAAACAAAGCGAACACAATATTGAAGATTGCAACGAACTTGGTTTTCTTTGCAATTTTGATTGAGTCATAAATCTTTAATGGATGGTCTTGCATAATAACAACATCTGAGTTCTCAACTGCAACATCTGAGCCAATACCTCCCATAGCAAAACCAACGTCTGCTCTGATGATTGATGGGGTGTCATTGATTCCATCACCAGCAAAAGCAATTAATCCGTGATTTTGAGGGTTTTCTATAGCTTTTTCCACATATTTTGTCTTATCTTGAGGCAAAAGTTTTGCATGAAATTCAGTGATCCCAACAACGTCTGCAACCTCTTTAACTGTGGTATCTTTATCGCCTGAAAGTAAGACAATTTTGATACCCATCTCGTTAAGTTTTTTGACTAACATTTTTGCCTTATCTCTGACAACATCTTTCAAAACAACATAACCAATGTAGTTACCATTTTTTGCAACATAAATTGCGGTTCCACCAACTTCAATTTCTTCAACTGCAATTCCTTCATTTTTAAGAAAATCAACGTTGCCTGCTAAAATCTTGTTTCCGTCATATTCGGTCTTAACGCCAAGACCCGGAACCTCTTCATAATTCTTTTGAGATAACGCTAATGATGAAACGTTTTTATGTAAACAAATTGCTTTTGCAATTGGGTGATTAGAACGTGACTCTGCAGCTAGAAGTGCAGTCTCCAATTCTTTTTCACTTACTTTGACTGGGACTAACTCACTCACTTCAAAATTTCCATAAGTGAGAGTTCCAGTCTTATCTATAAACAAAGTTCCAACTTTGCAAAGAGAATCTAAGTAGTTGGCACCTTTGATAACAATGCCACGACGTGAAGCAAGGCCAATTCCAGCAAAATATGCAAGAGGAACCGATATAACAATTGCACATGGACAAGAAACAACAAGAATTGCTAATCCACCAAAAATTGATTGAGTCCAATTGTGTGTAATTAAGCCACTAATTACTGCATATAAGATGCCTGTTAAAAATACAGCCGGTGTGTAAATTCGCGCGAATTTTGTAATAAATTTCTCAGCTTTTGCCTTTCTTTCACCACTTGATTGCACAAGTTCGAGAATCTTAGAAATTGTTGAATCAGCGAATACTTTATTAACCTTCATTGTGATAGATCCGCTTCTTAAAATTGATCCACTTAAAGCATTATGACCTACGAGAGCATCAACAGGCATTGGTTCGCCAGTTAGTGATGAAACATCAAGAGTTCCTTGGCCATCAATTATTTCACCATCAGCTGGAACAATTTCACCAATTCTAACAATTATTTTGTCTCCGACTTTTAAAGTCTCTGGTTTTACTTCAACAACTTTGTTGTCAGTAATTAAATTTGCTGTATCTGCACGAAGATCGATGGCATTAGAAATTGCATCTTTAGATTTTCCAGTTGCAATGTGTTCAAAAAGCTCGCCAATTTGGAACAAAACAATGACCATTACACCATCCATTAAATCAACATCAAAATTGCCTTTATCCATAACACCTTTTGCTACCAAAATTGAGAGCGTAAAAACACCACAAGTTGACAAAGTTAAAAGCAAATTCATGTCTATTGGATTTCTTAATTTAGCAACATTTTTAATGACTCTCCAAACAATATCATAAAGACACACTAATGCAGCAATTCCATACAAAATCGCCGCTAAAACGTACATATTTTGGTTATTTTCCATCATTTCTTCAGTGATGGTAAACTTAACAACCAACATTAAAATTGCAGAGAAAATTATTCTTCCTAACATCACATAAAAATGTTTATTGAGAAATGAATTTCTAACGTTTCTTCCTGCTTGCAATTTTTCAATTCTTAATGGATCATCTTCAACTTCTTTTATGAGCTTAGTCAATTCTTCTGTTTGAAGTGGCTCATCTTTGTAGTTGATATATAACCTTTCATTAGCAAAATCAATCGTTGCTGAATGAATAATTTCTTGTTTGTTCAAATAACGCTCGACTTTAGCTGCACAGTTAGCGCAATCGAATCCAGAAATATGATAAATAACCTTCTTTGACATATTATCTTTCCTCCACATGTTCTTTTACTACGTTTAGAAGCTCTTTTACGTGCCCGTCTTTTAAGGAATAATAGATTTTCAAACCATTTCTTCTTGTTTTTACAATATCTGCATCTCTTAAAATCTTTAATTGATGCGAGACAAGAGATTGAGAACATCCGGTTGCCTCAACAATTTCGGAAACTGACTTCTCAACCATACAGGAAAGGACTCTACACTTGCTGCAACAATTAAGCTCGCTACAACAACAAGAGCATTCTCTTTCGTTAACAAGTGAAACCATTATTTTTAGGCGTGTTTGATCAGAAACAACCTTCAATAATTGCTCCATTTTACGAATAGTTTGAATATTAATTCTTTCAAAGTTCATCGCCTATATTATATGAATAGTCGTTCATATAGTCAAGCAATTTTTCAGCAATAAAAAACACACTACTGAGTAGTGTGTTAATTATCAATTTTCTAGAAATTAGAGACGTTCAATCTCTGAGAAATCTACATCGACTGGAGTTGAACGACCGAAGAAGATTGTCTCGACTCTGCAAGCGCCTGTCTCCTTGTTGATGGACAAGATCTTGCCTTCAGTACCTTCAAGTGGTCCACGAATGACTCTAACTGGATCACCAATATTGTAGTGCTCATACATTGTTGTATCAATGATGCCCATACGTTTAAGGACTGGTTCGATTTCTTCTTTTGAAACTGGGGTTGGCTTTTGACCACCACCAGCGGAACCTGCGATACCTGTAACGCCCGGTGTGTTACGTACGTCATACCAGACTTTGTCTGTCATAATCATTTCAACGAAGATGTTACCTGGGAAGAGGTTTTTCATCTTTGTTTTAGTTGAACCATCTTTATTTTGTTGTGGTAAACCTGTTTCTTTATCCATTACTGGAACTTCTTGTTCTGCAACTAAGACGTTTGTAATGTAATCACCTAAACCTAAGGTTTCAACTCTTTTTAAAAGGTTATCTGCAACTTTTCTTTCGTGTTGAGAATAAGTTGTAACGATATACCAATGCTTTTCACCTAATTCTGCCATTTTTATTCTCCTCCTTTAAGTCCTGCAAAAACATTTTTCAATGCTTCAATAAGTTTTCCAGAAGCTAAGTCTTCTAAAGAAAGAATTAAAGCACAGAATACACAAATAACAATTGTAGTAATCAAAGCTGCTAAAAATGCTTCTCTTTTAGGCCAACGAACACGTTTGCCTTCCTTAATAACTTCTTTGGTATATTTTCTTACACCCATAGTAGTTCCTCCTACTTACTTTCCTTGTGCAATGTTTGCTTATTGCAATGAGGACAAAATTTCATTAATTCAAGACGTTCTGTGGTGCCTTCTTTTTTAGTAGTTGTGTAATTTCTACTAAGGCATTCAGGGCAAATTAAAATAACTTTCTTTCTCATAAAACGTTATCCTATTTAACATCTTGTGCTGTAATCATACATTACTAA
>JAGHUR010000060.1 GCA_018064745.1 Candidatus Fiminaster equi | reverse complement strand
TAATAAGAAAAAAATCCGAACTTTCGGATTTCTTTTTTTTATAAATGGGGCGAGTGATGAGATTCGAACTCACGAATGACCGGTTCACAGCCGGTTGTGTTTGGCCTCTTCACCACACTCGCCAGATCAGCGACAAATATAATACCTATTTTGATTTACTTTGTAAAGCAATTTTAGCAAGTTTTAGAATAGGTAGTTCTCTTTGCTTAACAATCTTACCAACAAGAACATTTTGCATATTCTCATAAAGTTCAATTGCTTCATCAATTGGAACCCATATAATTTTGTTAATTCTGATAACCTCATCAGGTTCGAGATGTTGCTCTACTTTTTCAAGTCTTTTCACTAAGTAAAAGTAGTTATGATTTTTACGATAAATTAGATTGTAATAATCATCAACTTCTCCTAAAGGAGAAATAACTTCACATTTATAGCCTACTTCTTCCTCAATTTCACGGTGTAAAGCTTCCTCATGAGTTTCGCCTGGTTTTATACCTCCACCAGGTGTTTCGTAATAGTCTCTTGGACCAAAACCATCATCATCAACAATCTTTTCAATACAAACGTTGTTATTCTCGTCAATTAAAATGGCACGAACTATCTCACGAGTGTGAGTTATGCCCTTAAACATGTATTGATCATCTTTGTATTTAAATAACGGTTGCATGCCATATATTTTAGCATAATTCTAGAATTGTGCTATAATCTCGCCGATGAAAAGAAAATTTTCTACCAAAGATTTACTCCAAACATTCCTAGTCTTCTTCAAGCTTGGAATCTTTTCAATTGGTGGCGGAACAACAATGTTAACTTTGTTACAAGATGAGCTTGTAGAAAGAAAACATTGGTTAGATAACGATGAATTAATGGAAATGACAGCCATTAGTGAATCCACGCCAGGCCCTATTGCAATTAACCTAGCTACCTACTTAGGCTACAAACGATGTGGATTTTTAGGTGCACTACTTGCAACACTTGGTGTAGTAATCACACCATTTGTCTTAATGTTCTGTATTTCTTTATTCTTAGAGAAAATTTTAACTGCTCAAGCCGTTCAATACGCATTTATGGGTATTAAAGTAGGCGTTGTTTTCCTACTTATTAAAGTTTCATACACATTGATCAAAGCTACAAAGAAAGATTTATTTGTAATACTAACGCTATTGATTGTGACAATCGCAATGGTTTTATTTACTGTGTTTTCAGTAAACTTTTCTGCTATTTATTTTATACTGCTTGGCGCTTTAATTGGTTTGCTTATCTATGGAGTAATTCCTAGAAGAAAAGGAGGTAACAAATGATTTACCTTCAATTGTTCTTAGAATTCCTTAAGATTGGTTTATTTACCTTTGGCGGCGGCTACGCAATGATTCCGCTCGTTAAGGAAATAGTTTTAAAGTATAACTGGCTTAGTGAAACCCAATTCTTAAATATGATTGGCGTTTCAGAAGTTACACCAGGCCCTATTGCTATTAATATGGCTACCTATATTGGTTCTACACAGGCTGGTATTGGCGGCGCAGCAATTGCAACTCTTGGTGTTATTCTTCCTTCATTCTTAATCATGCTTTTAATTTCAATCATCCTTAAGAGATTTATGAAGAATAAATACGTTCAAAGCGCATTAAGCGGCATTAAGGGCGTTGCCATTGCACTTATTTGTTCATCTGCCATTACATTATTCGCCGATGTTTTATTCCCATACACAGTTAATGGCGGATCAATTACATTTAATCCATCATTCACTGCTATCAAGATATTCGTATTGATTGTCGCAGGTTATTTCTTACTTAAAATAGTATTAAAGAAAAAGCCCGGACCAATCGCAATCATTATTATGTCCGCGATTATCGGGCTTATGGTTAATTATTTCTAGAAAGAGGGCTTCGCCCTTTTTCTTTTATTCTGCGCTACGTAATGCAATAACTGGATCTTTATGTGCTGCAGATTGTGATGGAATAAATCCTGAAACAACACTTAATAAGACTGAAATAACAATCATGATTAATGCTGTTGGAATTGTTAAGTTTGCAATTGTGATTTGGAACATTGACTTAAGCACTATATTGAGAATCAATTGTATTAAATATGTAATAGCAATGCCAAACACGCCTGAGAACAATCCCGTTAGCAAGTTTTCCATTGTAAATAAGCTTGCAACATCACGTTTACGACCACCGAGTGAACGAATAACACCAATTTCTTTAATACGTTCAACAACGGAAATGTACGTAATAACCGCAATCATAAAGCAGCTAACAACTAATGAGAGTGATGTGAAGACAACTAGTGAGATTGTAATAGCATCAATAAGTGTTGTTATTACTTTAACAATTATTTGAATTGTGTCGGTATATGATAATTCTTCACGCTGATTCTTTTCTAAAACAACATCAACACCATCAACTTTTACTGTGATTTGACCATCTTCATTCCATTTATCAAGGTGTTTTGTTATAACATCCTTATCTTCAAATGATTTTGGATAAATAGAAATTTTCTTTGGTAATTTATCAAAGGATACAGTTTCTACATTATCAACTTTATCGATTATTGTTTTTAAACCTGATAATGATCTTAAATGCAAAGCATTCGTTTCTTGATGATTGACTCCAGTTATACTAGAGAACAAATCAGAGAATGAACTTGATAAATCTCCATTTAATGATGATGCATAACCATGATGCATATCTTTATCTTTATCAGAGAAATAATCAAATTTAACATAAGCCTTAAATTCAACGTCTCTTGTTGCTGGTATAAATAATTGAGCTTTTAATGCTGATGTTACTTTAGCTTCTTTAGCATCTTCCATATATTGATCAGCAAATGCGTTTGAATAATAAAGGCCTCTGTCTAAACAGCCAAAACGCTTATCTTCTCTAAGTCGTAAGATAGCACCAATTTTCATTTTAGTACCGCCATCAATCTTTGCTTGAGTAGCTTCAGCATCATATGCATAACCTTCAATTGGAGTTTTATGAACTGAATAATCTGGGTCAATAGCAGTTGTTGGCACTAAACCAATTCCGAACTTAGAACCTGTTTCAGCAAGTAATAATGAGAATTTAATATGTGACATTACATATGACATTTGTTCATCTTGAGGTAATTTTGCAAGAGTCATCAAATCACTAGGATTTAAGGCATACCAAGTACCATATAAGCAAGCTTCACTATCAATAGTAGGATTTGCATCAAGCGAAATTGCTGCAACTTGATCGCTATTCCATACATCAGCTTCTTTATACATGGTAATACCATACAAAACATTCATACCTGCTAAACTTTGAGATGTCAAATAAACAAATCTAGTAATTGAACCAAATCCATCTGTAACTGCAAATGCTACTGAATATGTTTTTTCTGCAGTTGCAATTTCGTCATCATAATCGTAAATATTGTCTTCTGGAATATAGGTAAAGCTTCTATTAAGCAAATCTTCATACTTAAAATCTTTACGATATGGATATTTAGCACGGATTTCATCTAATTTTTGTTTTCTGACTTCTGGTGAATCTGTATTGTATTCAGGTTTTTTCTTATATTCATTTTCATCAATGGCACAGTGAGCAATGTTTAAGAATTCGTCATGATTGAAAATACCAGTTTGAGCTAAAACAAGGTCAGTAAGGGTTGTATTTTTATCAACAACAAGAACTAATTCGTCCTTATTCATTGTTAAATCACCAGCCAAAACATCATATTGAGATGTAATGTAATCCTTATTATCTGGGATTTTCTTCATGAAATTGGTAAAGAGATCAACATATGATGCATAAGCAGCAAAGTCTTCAACAGTTTTAAGTTCGGCAATGTAACGTTGAGTTAGTCCGTTAAAGGACATATTTCTAGTATAAACGTGGTCAGTATTGCCGGCTTCTTTTTCTTCTTTTGTTTGCATTGAGTCGTCAACCCAAGCTCCGAAAATATTATTTGTTGGATCAATTGCGTAGTTTTTAGTCGTTACTGCAACTGATTCTTGTGGGATTGCGTCAATATAAGCAAGTAACTTTTTATCAATTGTGTTTGTTTTTACTTTAGTAATGTCAGAATATGCAGTCATTAAGTAGTTAATCATTGAATCAACACCAACTTTTGGATCTTCTGGATCATACACAAAATGTTCTTTTGCATCTTGAGCATTTAAACCATTCATAAGAGATGTCATATCAACTGATTGTTCAGCAATTTGGACTGGATAGGCAGAAAGCATGTCATTTTGCATCTCACCAATAAAATCTTTAACACCACGCGAAACTGCTAAAACTGCAGAAACACCAATAATACCAATTGAACCAGCAATTGTTACTAAAATTGTTCTTTTAAGTTTTGATCTTAAGTTAGAAAGAGATAAACCAGTTGATGTTGCTAAAGACATAGAAGATTGTTTCTTTTTGCCTTTATTTACCTCTTCTACTGGCTCTGATGCAGGTTCAACGCCATCAAATGGCATTGAGTCATCGATTAATAAACCATCACTCATACGTATAATACGTGTTGAGTATTTTTCAGCTAGTTCTGGGTTATGAGTAACCATGATGACGAGTCTATCAGATGCAACTTCCTTAAGAAGATCCATGATTTGAACGGATGTTTCAGAGTCCAAAGCACCTGTAGGTTCGTCTGCAAGTAAGATTTCTGGGTTATTAATTAAAGCTCTAGCAATAGCAACCCTTTGGCATTGACCACCAGAAAGTTGATTTGGTTTCTTTCTTTCCATGCCTTCAAGGCCAACTTTTTTCAAAGCTTCCATTGCTCTAGCTTTGCGTTCAGCTTTACCGACACCGGAGATAGTAAGGGCTAACTCGACGTTTTTAAGAATATTTTGATGGCCAATTAAGTTATAAGTTTGGAAAATAAAACCAATTGAATGGTTTCTATATGTATCCCAATCTCTATCAGTGTAGTTTTTAGTGGAAATTCCGTTAATGATTAAATCACCTGATGTGTAACGATCAAGTCCACCAATAATGTTTAATGTTGTAGTTTTACCGCAACCAGAAGCACCTAAAATTGAAACGAATTCGTTCTTTCTGAAGTTAACAGAAATGCCTTTAAGTGCATGAGTAACGTTATTATCACTTACATAGTCTTTGACAATATTCTTAAGTTCGAGCATGGCCATACCCTCCTTTTACAAAGTAAGCAATAATATACTCTATTTCTAAAAATTAACAATAATTAATTTATTTTTTTAACATTTTGTTTAAAAATAAATATTGATAATAAGCATAAGTAATTACTTATTTATTGAAAAGAATTGCTAAAAGCAATTAATGAGAATATAATACTTAATGAAGAGGCTAACAAAATGAAGCATTTACTATTTGTTGTATTAGACAATAAAAAGGAAACTCACGATCTCATTCACAAGCTTTCAGAACTTGGATTCAATGGAACCGTTTTATCATCCACTTCTTTAAAACACGTCATTCATGACGAAGAAGAAGACACTCCATCATTCTTTTCACTTGCACATCTCAGTGAAAATAAGTTTGTGCACAACACCACAATTTATTTCATTCTCGAAGATAATGAATTAAAAGAAGTTCAAGACAACATCCGTGAATTTACTAAGAACTTTACTTTAGTAAAAGGCGGAATGTTTGCTACCCCAATCGAATCATACGAAGGTAGTTTCTAAAAAATGAATCAAATTCTTTGCATTGCACTTGCTCTTTTTGTTGGTTTGTTAAGTTCACGCTTAATGAAACTTTTACGCTTGCCAAATGTTACTGGTTACCTTATTGCCGGTATTATTTTTGGACCATTTGTACTAGGAAAATTTATAGGCAGATGGAGTTCAACAGATAGCGAAACTTCATTAAACGCTATTAAATGGATAAGTGAAATAGCTTTGGGCTTTATTGCTTTTACTATTGGCTGTAGCTTTAAAAGAGACGCATTAGCTCGTGTTGGCAAACGAGTAATCATTATTACTATATGTGAGGCTTTAGGCGGTGCCATTATCACAATTGGTGGTTTATTCGTTGCCTATGCTTTCTTAAAAGATCAATTACCTATTTCAATTATTCTTACTTTGGGAGCTATTGCTTGTGCCACTGCACCAGCTGCAACTCTTATGGTTATTAGACAATATAAAGCTAGAGGCCCAGTCGTTGATACTTTAATACCTGTTGTAGCTTTTGATGATGCTGTAGCCTTAATAGCATTCGCAGTATTATTTTCGCTTTCAAAATCCTTAGCTGGCGGAACTTCAGTTTCAGTTATGGAAGTGTTAGTTGTTCCACTACTTGAGATTATTATTTCTGTTGGATTAGGAGCTGTTCTTGGACTTTTAGTTTCATTAGGCTGCAAATTCTTTAAATCAAGAGCAAATCGTTCCATTATGATCATCTGTGCAGTATTAGTTGTTGTTGGTTTATCCATGCTTGCAGTTTCAAAACAATGGAAAATGTTTGGCGTTGATTTCACATTTTCATCTCTACTTTCTTGCATGATGATTGGTGCTATGTTTATTAACTTTAGAAGCGACGCAAGTAGAGTAATTGAACGTATTGATGCTATGACACCACCACTTTATATGCTTTTCTTTGTTATTTCTGGAGCAAGCTTAGATATTACAATTTTTGCTTCAAAAGATGCTTTAGTCGTGGTTATTGTTGCCTTAGTTTATATTGTTATGAGATGCGTAGGTAAATGGACAGGTTCATACGTATCAAGTAAAACCACTCATGCTGAACCTGCTGTTCAAAAATACTTAGGATTTACTTTATTCCCTCAAGCAGGTGTTGCTATTGGTTTAGCAACCACCGCTAATCAAACTTTCGCAAATCTTGGATACCAAAAAGAGGCTTCGTTAATACTGGCTGTTATCTTAACCGCCACTATTGTGTACGAATTAATAGGACCGGTTATTACCAAAATTGCTCTTTCTAAGGCTGGCGAAATACAAAAAGAAAAAGCTGCTTAATCAAGCAACTTCTTCTTCAATTCAGAAACGCTATCTACTGTGTAGGTAGCTTTTTTTATCCAAGGCTGATCATAAAATCCATAGCCATACGTAACAATTATTGAATCTATACCAGCATTTCTGGCTGTTTCCATATCGTATTGTGAATCACCAATATAAACACAATCTTGAGGATCAACATTTAATTCTTTAAAAATTTCAAAGATGATAAATGGATCTGGTTTTTCTGGTTTATTTGGCCTTTGACCATAAGCTATATCAAATTTAAAGTTAGGAAATAACTGTTTTAATACTGGTTCAAGAAGCATTTGCGGCTTATTTGAAGCAATACAAACTTTAATTCCATTTTTTCTTAATTCATTAAATAACTCTGGAATTCCTTTAAAAGGTTTAGTGACTTCAGCTTGAGTTTTAGCATAATTAGCAAGAAATGTGTCCATGACATCTTTTTCACGATCAATAGGAATATTTTGGCCCTTCATAGCACGTCTTGCGAACTCAATAGCCCCTGCCCCTATAAAGTATTTAGCCTCTTCATAGGTTCTTTCAACATTAAAACCTAGCTGCTTAAACGACATATTAACAGCATCTAAAATGCCTTGAAGTGACTCAAGAACAGTTCCATCTAAATCAAATATAACACATTTATATCTCATAACTTTATGGAGCCCCAAGAAGGATTTGAACCCTCAACCCCCAGATTCGAAGTCTGATGCTCTATCCAGTTGCGCTATTGGGGCATGCCAATATTATACCGAAATAATTTTAATTATGTTAAACAATATGATAAACTCTATCCCATGAAAGTTATTGTTATAGGCGCCGGAGCATCTGGTGTAGTTGCTGCAATTAATTACAAACGCCACCACTTAAGTGATGATGTTTTAATTATTGAGCACCTAGACAAACCACTTAAAAAGATCCTTGCTACTGGTAACGGAAAATGCAATCTTGGAAACGCAAAAATTGACTTTTCACGTTTTAATAACCCAGAATTTGCTAAAGAAATTATCGCGGACTATGACTATAAAACTTTATTTGATTCAGTATCTATTCAAACCAAACTCATTGATGAGTATGCCTACCCAGTAAGCGAATCTGCAGTTTCAGTTAGAGAAGCTTTACTTAACGAATGCAGAAAATTAGGCATAAAAATTAATGTGGAAGAGCAATTCGAAAACTATGAAGTTAATGCTCAAATAAAGGTAATTACGAATAAAAACACCCTAGTATGTGACAAATTAATCATATCCGGAGGTCTTTGTTCATCTCCTAAGCTTGGAAGTGATGGCTCAGTATTAAAAATTATCGAAAAACACGGCTATAAAATTAATGAACCAAAAGCTGGGCTTTCACCACTTTATACTATTGAAAAAACAAAGCTTATTGATGGCATTAGAGTTAAAGCTAAAGTAAGCATTATTGAAAATGGCAGAAAAGTGCATGAGGAACTAGGCGAAGTTTTATTTAAAGATCATGGCTTATCAGGTATTGTAATTTTTAACGCAATGTCCATCATTGCAAGAAAACCTGATTTAAAGCATAAAATAGTATTAGATTTATTGCCTGATTTTAGCGAATCTTTCTTAACTGATTATAGAAAAAATCATAGCTTCAATGAATTTTTACAAGCCTTCATTAACCCAAAAATTTCTTCATACTTAAAAGAGCGTTTTACAAAAGAAAATTTAATTTTTGAAAGCATTAAGAATTTAGAATTTAATTTTGACAAATCTTATGGATTTGATTTTTCACAAGTTTCAGTCGGCGGAATTTCCGTAGAAGAAATTAACGAAAATATGATGTCAAAACGTGAAAATAATGTATACTTTATCGGCGAATTGCTTGATATAGACGGCCCTTGTGGCGGTTATAACCTTACTTGGGCATTCGCTTCAGCACTAAGGATTAAGTAAAAATGAGTAAAAAGTTTAGACTTGCAACATTCATTTATAGCCTTGTATGTGACATCCCTGTCTCATTCTTTTTATGCTTAGCGTCTGCTATTACATCTCAATCAAATCTAGACTCTGGTGTTTTAACCATTAATTTTAATACTATTGACTGGGCTAATTTTGGAATCAATTTTGGTATTGCATTAGTACTATCATTGGTAATTTCTAACTTTATTCCTCTTACCGATATTGGTAGATGGTTTGCTAACTTATTCAAGGTTCCAAACCAAACTTATACAGGAAATGTCAAATATAGATTACTAGCAACGCTTATCACTACAGTTATATTCTTTGCTATTATTTCACCAACATTAACAATATTTAATTGTTATTTATATCCATTAATGATTGGGGCGCCTGTATTAAGCGCTAAACAAGCTTTATTTAATTTTGGTATTAATGCTCCAATCCTACTTATAGTAGGATTTGTATCATCATTAATTAATGATTTAGGTGCTTATAAAGCGGCGCATCATATCGATCATTCTTTCTAATTAGAAATTTTTAAAA
>JAGHUR010000056.1 GCA_018064745.1 Candidatus Fiminaster equi | reverse complement strand
GCCACTATGTGAATCACCTTCACCTTGCATCCAAAATTGTCCGATGATGTTTGGCTCTACCCCATTTGATTTTAAGTACTCAAGTTTATTTTTGAACCAATTAATCGAATCGTTGTAATATCTTCCGCGATTACCTTTTGTATCTAGCCATTCGTTATCTAAAGTAGATCCACCAATTGCAAATTTAATGATATATGTTGTTTCATCTACATTATTAAAGACGTCTGCAATCCCGATTTCAGGGCCAAAAAAGTCTTTGAAATCTGCCATTCCAAACCTTGTTGGCTCAAAGTAATTTATATAATTAGAATCGTGCACATAATAGTTAGTTAATACCTTTTCGTTTCCTACATTATACTTAGTATAAACTTCTGGTGATTTTGTTTCTAAAAATTGCCATGGAGAATTTCCAGAGGCATTTGATTGACCTGTTATTAAGATAATGTTAGCTTTACCTTTTTTAAGTAAATGTCTAAATTCATCTTTTGGAGCACAGCTAGTTAACAAGATTAATGATACAGTTGAAAGAACGACTAACTTTTTCATATTTTAAATTATACTTTTTATTGAGAATTTTCTAAAGAAATATTATTAATTGTTTCTTTTTGTTATAATTTTAAGCAGCTATGAAATTTGATAGAGTTACCGGAAAATGCGTTGATTTAAGTTTTGAAGGAAAGGGTGTTGTTAAACTTTCTTATGGAACTGTTTTTGTTGATGGTTTATTTCCAGGTGAAGAAGCTGAAATAGAAATTCAATATAAAAGAGCCGGTAACTATTTTGGAAAAGTTTATAGATTAATTACAAAATCTCCAGAACGTATTCAACCAAAATGTGGCGTTTGCACAGCGTGCGGTGGATGTCAATTCCAACAACTTTCTTACAAGGCTCAATTAGACTACAAAACCAAAAAAGTAGCAGATGCATTTAGAAGACACGGAATTGAAAATATTGAGGTTTTTCCAGCGATTTCTGCTGAAAATCCCCATGAATACCGCAATAAAATACAAGTTCCAATAGGTAGAGATCCACATGGACATATCGTGTCTGGCTTCTATCGAGCAGGCACTCATAAAATCATTCCAGTAGACAAATGCTGGATTGAAGACAAACGTGCTGGAAAGATAATTTCAGAACTTAAAATTTTGATGAAGGAATTCCATTACGCTCCTTATGATGAGGATACAAGAAGCGGACTCGTTCGTCATGTTTTAATTAGAACCTCATATCATTACAATGAAATCATGGTAACTCTTGTCACAAATCAAGATGAATTTAGAGGCAAGAACAATTTCGTGAAAGAATGGGTCAAAAGATGTCCTGAAATTAAATCAGTAATTCAAAACATTAACACTAGAGACACGAATGTGATTCTTGGTGAAAAAGAAAGAACTCTTTTTGGCCCATCAGTAATCAAAGATTCAATTCTTGGTGTTGATTTCTTAATTTCATCTAAGTCATTCTTTCAAGTTAATCCGGTCCAAGTTGAAAAACTTTATAGCAAAGCAATTGAGTTTGCTAACCTCAAAGAAGATGAATCAATTTTTGATGCTTATTGTGGAATTGGCACAATTTCATTATGTGCCTCAAAATATGTTAAAAAAGTCGTGGGTGCTGAAATAGTTAAGGAAGCTATAATAGACGCTAAAAAGAATGCTAAAATTAATGAAATTAGCAAAGCTAACTTCATCTGTGGTGATGCAGGAGACGTTTTAGAAACATTAATCAACAATGGTGAGAAATTTTCAACCGTGTTTGTTGATCCTCCACGCAAAGGTTTAGATGAAAAATTCATCTCAAAACTTCTTGAATTAAAACCTAGTAAAATTGTCTATGTTTCCTGTGATCCCGAAACACTTGCTAGAGATGTAAAAATATTAAGTGAAAGCTACAAAATTAAAAAAGTTCAACCAGTGGACATGTTCCCACAAACATTCCA
>JAGHUR010000066.1 GCA_018064745.1 Candidatus Fiminaster equi | reverse complement strand
GATGCTTTCTATGCTAACGAACCAATGCCTTTCTTAGAGGGCAAAACAGGTTTCTTGATGTTCTTTGAACAATCAACACGTACAAGAAACTCATTTGAATCAGGTATGGCACAATTAGGTGGCCACGCCACATTCCTTGATACATCAATGATGCAAATTGCTCATGGTGAATCAGCAAAAGATACAGCAGTTATTCTTTCTTCATTCGGTCACATGATTGCTTGTAGATATTGTAACTGGGGACTCGGAAACAAATACATCCGTGAAATGGCCAAATGGTCAACAGTTCCTATTATTAACTTACAATGTGATTTATATCACCCAATGCAAGCATTAGCAGACTTAATGACAATCGAAGATGAATTTGGAAAAACCAAGAACTTAAAGGTCTCTGTCATTTGGGCAATGGCCACAACACACAAGAAACCAATTTCAGTTCCAGTTTCACAAGTTTTACTCTTCCCAAGATATGGAATTGATGTCACATTAGCATACCCAGAAGGATATGATTTACCAGACTGGGTTATCGAAAAAGCCCGCAAAAACGCCGCTGAAAATGGTGGATCTCTCACTATTACTCACGACATGGATGCAGCTTATAAAGATGCTGATGTTGTCTTCCCAAAGAACTGGGGTTCATGGGTCACCAACCAATCAACCACAGTCGTCGATGATGCACTTCTTGCCTTAAAAGCATGGAAATGTACACCAGACAAAATGGCTCTTGCCAAACCAACTTGCCGTTACATGCATGCACTTCCAGCAGACCGTGTAAACGAAGTTGTTGATGAAGTTATTGATGGACCACAATCAGTTGTCTATCAAGAAGCTGAGAACAGAATCCACACAGCTAAAGCTGTTATGGCATTATTTGTTCACGACAAGAAACCATCAGATAGACGTTAATTGCTCTAAACATAAATAAGCGGGGTTACTTTGTAGCTCCGCTTTTTATTTTGTGTTTACATGTATATGTGCTAAAATAACAGCACTATGAAATCAATCCGTTATTTATATCGTATAGGAAACGGTCCCTCCTCTTCGCATACAATTGGACCTTCCAGAATCTCAAAATATGCTGTAAAAAATTTCCCAAATGCAGATCATTTTGATGTTACATTATTTGGATCTTTTGCTTTAACTGGTAGAGGCCACATGACTGACAGAGCTATTGTTAGTTCATGTGCTCCAATTCCAGCAAATATCTTTTTTGACTACAAAACTAAAACAGAACATCCAAATACTGTAAAGTTTGATATTTATAATAAAGACGGAACTCATAAGATTTTATGGGCAACTTCACCTGGTGGCGGTTCTATTCGTATCGGTAACGAAAAGAGCGCACCGGAACCAGAAGTTTACAAAGAAAAGAACTTTGCTCAAATTCGTAAAGTTTGTGAAAAGAATAATTGGACTTTAGTCGATTACGTAGTAAATCGTGAAGGTGAAGAAATATTTGATTACCTTGGTGAAGTTTACGATGCAATGATGGATTCAATTGAAAGAGGTCTTAAAGCAACTGGTGAACTTCCAGGAAGACTTCACGTTAAACGTAGAGCAAAGGATTTCCTTAAATCACTTTATGTTGACGAATCAGAGGTCGGAAATTCTTTCAGATTAATGTATGCCTATGCATTCGCTGTTAGTGAAGAAAATGCATCTGGCGGAATAGTTGTTACAGCTCCAACTTGTGGTTCCTGTGGTGTTTTACCTTCGGTAATGAAATACTATGGCGAGAAATATAAAAAGCCAAGAAAAACAATTCTTGAGGCTTTAGCAGTCGCTGGAATCATTGGTAATGTTATTAAATATAACGCATCTCTAGCAGGTGCTGAAGCAGGCTGTCAGGCTGAAATTGGTTCAGCTTGTTCAATGGCTGCTGCAGCTTATGCTTACCTTAAAAAGGAAGACATTGATGGAATTGAATGTGCTGCCGAGGTTGCAATGGAGCATTCACTCGGTTTAACATGTGACCCAGTTGGTGGTTACGTTATCATTCCATGTATTGAAAGAAATGCTATTGCTGCAATTCGTGCTGTAGCAGCAGGAAGACTAGCAGAATACGCTCACGCATCAAATGCTGTTTCGTTTGATACAGTTGTAGAAACAATGTACAAAACCGGAAAAGATCTTAATAAGAGATATCGTGAAACTGCAAAAGGTGGACTTGCTGAATCATTCATTAGAGCAATGAAAAAGGGTTCTAAGAAGCCAGCTCGTCCAAAACATAAAAAGCGCATAATTGATGCAAAATAATGGAGAATTGCTATGGAAATTAAGGTATTTAACTCATTATCAAATCAAGTCGAAGTACTTAAACCAATCAGAGAAAATGAGGTCTCCATTTATTGTTGTGGACCTACAGTTTATGGTGATGCTCACGTTGGAAATATTCGCCCGGTTATCGTTTTTGATACACTTAGACGTTTTTTAGAATACGTTGGTTACAATGTTAAACTTGTCTCCAACTTTACTGATGTTGACGATAAAATTATTAAAAGAGCAGTGGAAGAAGGTGTTTCCGAATCTGTTATTACCGATCGTTACATCAAAGCTTATAAAGATGTACTTAGCAAAATCAATGTTAAGGAACATTTTAAAAACCCAAGAGTTACTGAATACATGGGATTTATCATTTCATACATTGATGACCTTGTAAAAGCAGGGGCAGCATATGAAATTGATGGCGATGTATTCTTTAGAATTAGTTCTATTTCAGACTATGGTGAATTATCAAATGTAAAAATTGATGATTTAGTAGTCGGCGCTCGTATTGAAGAGAATTCCAAGAAGGAATCTCCGTTAGACTTCTGTTTATGGAAGAAAACTGATGTTGGTATCCAATGGGATTCACCATGGGGCAAAGGTCGTCCAGGTTGGCATACCGAATGCTGTGTTATGATTAATTCCATTTTTAATGGAAAGATTGATATTCACGGTGGTGGATTTGACCTTAAGTTCCCACATCATGAAAATGAAATTGCTCAAGCAAAAGCTCATGATCATAATAAGATTGCAAATGTTTGGATGCACAATGGATTTGTTAATTTTGGAAATGAAAAAATGTCCAAATCTTTAGGCAACGTTGTTTTAGCTAAAGATGCAATTGAAAAATATGGTGGAAACACAATGAGACTTTTAATCTTAGAAACTCATTATCGTGCACCAGTTTCATTTACTGAAGAAACAATTCAATCAACAAAGAATGAACTCGATAAAATTCAAAAAGCTTACAATCAACTCGCTGTTGCAATTCAAGTACATCATGGAGACCTTAAATCAGGTACCCCAGAAGTTGCAGATTTTGTTAGTGCAATGGCAGATGATTTAAATACATCAAATGCGCTTGCCGCACTCTTTGAAAAAGTGAAACAAGCAAACGTAGAAATGCGTAAAAATCCGCAAAATCTCCAGGAAATCTCCAATATTTTTGCTTCTTTGAATGTTATGTTAGACATTCTTGGAATCAAATTAGATGCTCCAATTTTAACCCCTGAATTGGAAGGAATTTATAAAGAATATTTGAGACTAAAATCTGAGAAAAAATTTGAAGAATCTGACAAACTCAGAAATGTTCTTATAGAGAACAAAATTATTTAACATGAAAAACACAAAACCAAAGAAAAGTAGATCAGAATTAATTTATGGAAGATTGCCTGCCATAAATGCTTTAAGTCAAAGCAAGGTTAAGGCAGTTTATCTACAAGCTGGTTTTAAGGACGAAAAGATTCTTGGTGAAATTCAAAAAGCAAAACTAACCCCTAAGTTTTTAAATTTGAATGCATTAAATGATATGGTTAGAGGTGGCAACCACCAAGGTATCGTTGTGGAGGTTGCTCCACACGAATATTCATCATTAGATGAAATCATTGTCTCTGCAAAGAAAAGTGAGCATCCATTAATTCTTATTTTAGATGAAATTGAAGACCCACATAACTTTGGAGCAATTTTACGTTCCTGTGATGCTTTTGGAGTGAATGGTGTTATTATTAAATCACGCAATCAAGTCCCACTAAATATGACAGTGGCGAAAGTTTCAACTGGTGCTATTGAGTATGTTAAGGTAGCAGAAGTTGCAAATATTGTTTCGGCAATAAATAAATTAAAAGATAATGGCTTCTGGATTTATACTGCTGATGGTAGCGGTAAGGATGATTACCAAAAATTAGACTACTCAGGACCAGTAGCTCTTGTGGTTGGCTCAGAGGGCCACGGAGCATCCAGACTTGTTATGGAAAACTCTGATTTTATTATAAAAATCCCTATGAAAGGCCACGTAAATAGCCTAAACGTGTCCGTTTCAGTTGGTATATTACTTTCAAGAATAGTTAACAAATAAAACTTCTTCCTTCTTTTGAAAGGAGAAAAAGTTATGAGCTCAAATATCAACAATCTTTTTCAGTTGTCTAAAAAAGATGATGCTTATCTTGATGTCTTAACTAAAGAGTTAATAAATAAGGGTAAAAGACTCGCTGTTAGTATAATAAAAACTAGCGGTCTGCATTGTTTTGTTTTAGAAGACTTTGAAGACTACATTTTGGATATAATCGTCTACATTTTGGCTAATTACAACAGTAAAACAAAAACTTTTGATGAATTTGCTACCTATGTTTTGTTCAAAAGAATTACATCTAAAATAAAAGATTCATATTTGTCACGTTCAATGTTTGTTTGTTCATTAGATGATTTAACAGATGATGGCGTTCCGTATATTGAGTTATTTCCAGATAAGAATATTATAAATATTCCTGATGAAATCTCATATGAAGAATTAAATTTAAAAATGTGTTCGCCAAAGAACAATGATACCGAAACACAACGTACAAAGAAAAGAATCTTAGTTTTGCTCAAAGCTGGTTATACTTCTGCTGAAATTAAAAAGATACTTAATCTCACAGAAGGATCTTATCGCTACATTCTTTCACTTGTAACAGAAATGAAATAATTATTTCGACCTTAAATAAGTTTTATGCTATTATTATAGCAAGGAGCTTTATTATGTCAGAATGTAATCACGATTGCGCAAGCTGTTCTCAAGGAGATTGTGCATCACGTAAAATTGAAAAATTAAAACCAAACGAAAACACAACAATTAAGCATTGTTATGCAGTTATTTCCGGTAAGGGAGGAGTAGGCAAAAGTTTAGTTACTTCTTTGCTTGCTTCTGCAATGAATAAGAAGGGCTATAACGTTGCCATTGTCGATGCTGATATTACAGGCCCATCAGTTCCACAAGCTTTTGGCTTAAAAGGAAAGATGGCAGAATCAGATGAAACAACGATTTATCCAGCTCTTTCTAAACACGGAATTAAGATCATGTCAGCTAATCTTTTGATGCCTGATGATGAGTCCCCAATTATTTGGAGAGGCCCAATGATTGCTGGTTTCGTTCAACAATTATATACTGATGTCACCTATGGTGATGTAGACTATATGTTTATTGATATGCCTCCAGGAACAGGCGATGTACCTTTAACAATTTTCCAAATGTATCCAATAGATGGAATCATTATTGTTACAACACCTCAAGACTTAGTTTCGATGGTTGTTAAAAAATCAATTAACATGGCAAAAATGATGTACATTAATACACTTGGAATTGTCGAAAATATGGCTTACATTAAATGCCCAAAATGTGATGAAAAAATTAAAATTTTTGGTTCAGATGAATCAAGAAATGAAATTGAAAAATCTGGCATTAAGGTAGTGGCGGAATTGCCGATTGATCCAGCTATATCTCAATTAGTGGATCAAGGCAAAATCGAGGAATACGAGACTGACGCCTTAAATCCACTTCTTGAGATAATTGAGAGTGGAAAATAAGTCAATTTATTTGACTTTGTTATATTAGTAATGTATGATTACAGCACAAGATGTTAAATAGGATAACGTTTTATGAGAAAGAAAGTTATTTTAATTTGCCCTGAATGCCTTAGTAGAAATTACAC
>JAGHUR010000009.1 GCA_018064745.1 Candidatus Fiminaster equi | reverse complement strand
CAGCGTGAAGCAAAGTTGAAGAAATAAGTACTAAAAACTTCTTTTTATATTATGCAAATGCATATACCTGAATTCTTTCTAAATCCTTTTCAGCTTCCTTCTCCGCCAAACATAAATCATAATTTGCCTGAAGATTAAGCCAAAATTCAGGGCCAGTACCAAAATACTTTCCTAAACGTAATGCAGTATCTGTTGTAATGGCACGAGTTCCTTTTATAATTGCATTTATTCTTGCAGGAGGAACAAATAACTCTATAGCAAGACGATTCTGACTGATATTCATTGGCTTTAAGAATTCTTCCAGCAAGATTTCACCTGGAGTAATAACATTCTTCGTTTTCACTTGAAATCTATCCTTAGAATAGCTTTTCTAACTGTATCAACCAAAATAAAATAAGACAGCTCTTCATCCATAAACTTCTGGAAACCATAATGCTCATAAAAACTTTTTGAAGTCTCTTTTGCATCAACAATTATAAAGTACAACCCTGTAACGTCAGCTACTTGAGTTATTTTGATAAAAGCTTGTGCTAAAAGCCATTTTCCAACACCTTTACCTTGTAAATTTTTACTAACTGCGAGTCTTGCAATTCTTAATGCTGGAATAGGATATTTAGGTAACTTACCTTTATAGTCTTCTGGAATTTCATTATAAGCAACTTGTGCCGTTGCTAACGTGAAATACCCCGCTATTTGATTATTATCATCCAAAGCTACAAAAGTTCTTCCAATACCCAATTCATCATTTTTAAGAGCATATCGGGATAAGAAAGTATTTAAAACTTCAGTATCACAATCAAACTTTTTAAGAGTTGCCTTTGATTTAATTTCTTTTATTGAAACTAATCTATAACCATTTATCATTTAAATAATCCTTTTAATGCCTCATTTGGTTCTGGTGGATTATCTAATGCAGCCATCACTAAATCTCTATCACGATTTGAAAGAACAAGAGTTTCATTTTCACTCAAATCTATTTGTGCCTGATTTAATGAAGTTGAAAGAATATATGAGGAAAGGGAAATATGCTTGAGTTCTGCTGCTCTTTCAAGAAGAGTTTTCTGATTTGTATTAGCTCTTAAATCAATTCTAACGTCTTTTAATGCTACTGCCATCTTCATTACCTCCAGAATTAATATAATACAATGTGTGTATTTTGTACACACAATTCTAACTTATGCAAACAGCTTATTGGCCGCATCAATAGCAGGCTTCGCAGCTTCAACCATTTCAGGAATTGCAGCACGAGTGTAATATTCCGTCATTTCCATAGAGTTATGGTCTGCAAGTTTCTGGACAATTTCACCATCACAGTTTCGTCTCATTCGCGTAATGTAGGTGAACCTCAGAGAGTGTGGGGGTAAGCTTTCGACCTTCGGTTTCGATACCTGCAAGTTCCATTGCTCTTCCAAACCATTTTTCGACTAGATGTTTCCTCAAAGGAAGATTATAGCGTGTAAAAACATAATCCTCAGGCCCTATCTCAAGGGATGCAATGTATTCCTTCATAGCTCCTACGAGATTTTCCGGCAATGGGACAACCCTGATTTTCTGGTTGTCTGCAGAACCGCATTTGTTGAAGTTAGCACGTTCCTTTGAATCGTGTTTGAAGAATCCATCAACCAAAAGCATGTTCTGATCAAACATGAACTGCTTTTTACGCAAGGCAATTGCTTCTCCAATACGAAGTCCACACATTGAACAGCAAAGGAACATCAGATAAATGTCCTTATAACCTTCGTTGTACTGAGGACACTTTTCATACATAAGGCTATTCAACTTTGACCAAAGTTCCTCACTGAACAGACGATTCAATTCTTCTGTTGTAAAAATATCTTTCTTAATCGTATTACGACGGAATTTTGGAAACTTTGGAGCAGAAATGTTTTCTACTCCGCAAAACGGAGCTTCCTCATAGAGATCATTCAGAACCGTAAGAAAATTATTTTTCCAGCTTCCTGAATGGTCTTCATCATCGCTTAAAAACTCAATGACCATTGGGATCTTCAAATCCTTAAGTTCAAGGTTTCCAAAGTTTTCAACAATGATTTCAAGAATATGACGTTTGTTTTTGATAGTTTTTATATCTAACACACGACCAAGCTTTTCAAGTCGATTAAGATGATCGCCTCCAGGAATGAACATCCATTTGGCAATGTCGGCAATTTTTATCTTTTTTGACGACTCAAAAAGGGGTGGAAGGTTAGAAATGAAGGCATAAGCTTCTGCCTGATTCTTGCATTTCCCGCAAGATTTCTGAACTTTTTTTCCTGTAACCGGGTCTATATAGTAATAGTACCAGCGATGAACAGTTTTTCCTTTGACGATTTTTGGTTTTCTAAAGATGTGATAATCCATGTTTTCCTCCAGCAATTTTAGAAACCGGTTGACTTTCGGTTGACCTTTCCAAAATCCTGTAAGAACAAAGATTATGTAAATGCTTGTAATATAAGGTTTTAGCACCTATCCCGAAGTGCTAAAAATATGGGCCATCTTGGATTTGAACCAAATTGCCCATATTATCAGCTAGTATTTAGTGCTTATTGCTTTATATTAGACCTAAAAACCGTGTTTTTCAACGATATA
>JAGHUR010000041.1 GCA_018064745.1 Candidatus Fiminaster equi | reverse complement strand
TTTCATTGAGAGAGACAAGGTGTTCCTGCATCCAACTCTTCTCAAATAAATAACCATCCCTGATTTGGACATTACTTTTTAATTTTGGACATAACATTATTGATGTTTTATGTTCAAAGTGTTTTTAGCAATGCCAATTTGAGATAATTGCAAATTAACTATATGATGTTTGATAAGACTAATCAAGTAAATATGTGCGAAAATCTGAAAAATTTCGGGTTTTTGGAATTAACTATTTAATTTCGCGTCATTTTGGAAATAAGAATTTTATTTAACAGGAGTATTTAAGTTATATAAATTTAGTGAGTTGCTCTTGTAACTTCGTAGACATTTTTAACATTCAAAAGGTTGTTTGTAATATCTTGTAAAACGTCAGCATTTTGAACATAAATTGTTACTGAAATTGTTGATGTATTTTGTTGTGCGTGTAAAACCGCGTTGAGCGCAGTAATTGTAATCTTCTTTTGAGACAAAACTGACATGATATCAACGACTAAATTTGCACGTTCATAACATTCGATTTTTAAGTCAACTGGATAGGTTGATGAAGAGAGATTTTCTTTCCATAAAACTTCGATCAAACGTCTATTTTCGTTAGCAATGTTTGGGCAATCTTTTCTATGAACTGTGATGCCTTTACCTTTGGTAATATAACCAATAATTGGGTCGCCTGGAATAGGTGTGCAACAGTTTCCTAAGGTAATGGCAATCTTGCCTGCATTAGCGACATAAACTGGGCATCCATCATCTTCATTTTTACGGACTTTACCAAGTTTAATTGTTTCTTCCGGCCTCTTTAAATTTAAGTAATCAATAACTGCTGATGTTGTTGGATTTTTGTTGGTGACTGAAATGTAAAAATCATCAAGATTTTCGCAATTAAAATGTTTCCAAAGATCTTGATTATCAACATATTTTTGAGCATCACTTTCACCTATATTAAGTTGTTTGAATGATTCAATGATTTGTTCTTTACCTTTTTGAATCTTATCTTGTTTCAAAAACTCAGCATTTTTCTTTGTGAGGAATTTACGGATGTGAGATTTAGCAAAGCTAGTTGTAGCAATATCGAGCCAGCCTTCGTTTGGTCCAGCAGATCTATCATTTGTCTTAATTTCACAAATATCGCCTGTTTTAAGCTCTGTATTAAGTGGAACCATTACATTATTAACAACAGCTCCAACAGCCTTCTCAGCAAGCCCTGTATGAATCTTATAGATAAAATCTATAGGTGTTGCGCCAGTTGGAAGTTCAATAACTTTACCAGCTGGGGTAAAAACGTAGACGTTTGCTTGGAAAATATCATGTGACAACGCTTCAACGTATTCTTTAGCGTTTTGGTTATCTTCTGACATGTTAACAAAGTCGCGAAGCCAATGTAGTTGCTCTTCGATTTCTTGTTGTTCTTTCTTAGGATTGTAGTTTGTGCCTTCTTTATAAGCCCAGTGAGCTGCAACACCGCTTTCAGCGATTTCGTCCATTTTTTTGGTTCTAATTTGAACTTCAAATGTGTTGCCGTCGCCTGAAAGGATACAAGTATGCAATGATTGATACATATTTGGTTTTGGCATTGCAATGTAATCTTTAAATCTACCTAAAACTGGTTTATATGTTGAGTGAATAATACCTAAAATTTCATAACAGTTAAGTTCTGTTTCGGTAATGATACGTAAAGCTAAAATATCAAAGATTTCTTCGAATTTACGACCTTTTTCGTAAATCTTTCTATAAATAGAATAGATTGATTTAACTCTAGATTCCATTTGGAAGGTAATTTTCTTTTCAAATAAGTCATCTGCAATCTTTTTAGCCATTGTATCTAGAGATTTTTGACCATTTTTAATCTTGCCTTCGACAAGTTTAACAATTTCTTGATATTTTTCAGGTTCTAGATACTTAAGACATAAGTCTTCAAGTTCTGATTTGACTGTATTCATACCTAAACGGTGTGCGATAGGTGCAAAAACTTCTAGAGTTTCTCTAGAAAGGACTTTTTGTCTTTCTGGAGATAAAGAATCTAGTGTTCTCATATTATGAAGTCTATCAGCAAGTTTAATTAAAATAACACGGACATCTTTTGCCATGCCGAGGAAAATCTTGCGATGATCTTCAGCGACAAAGTCATCTTCACTTCTATGAGAAAGTTTTAAACGTTGAATCTTAGTTAAAGAATCAACGATATTCATAACGTCTTCGCCAAATTTATCTTTGATAACTTCTAAAGAAACATTTGTGTCTTCGACTGTATCATGGAGAAGTCCAGAGATAATTGTGGATGGACCTGTTTGAATTTCGGCAAGAATGTAGGCAACTTCAATAAGATGGTGAATGTAAGGTTCACCAGATTTTCTAAATTGACCTTTGTGAGCTTCTTCTGCAAAATGATAAGCTTCTTCAATTTTTTCTCTGGCATTTTTGTCTGTTATGTAAACATAAAAACGCTCTTTGAGTTCATCAAAGGTGTGGAGTTTCATTTGTGAATTTGCCTTTTTCTCTTCCATATGCGCTATTAATTATACACTCTTTTACTTTCTTTGAAAGAAAAAAGGATAACAATTAAGTTACCCTTTATATAATTTTATTAATTTAAATTAAACTTCGTAGAAGAATGCAAGATTATAAGTGTCAATCATTGCTTTTTCTGCGGTTGTGCAATCAATTGAGATATAACCAACGCCATCACCATCGACACCAGAACCTAAGAATTTTGGTTGAGGCTCTTCTTCGTCAAAACGTTCATCTTGTAATTTAATGACTGGGACACCTAAGGTGTATCCGTTATATTCTGACATCATTTCAAATTCGTAATAGCAGGTATAAGTTTCACCTTCATCTTCAAATGTATTTCCAAGAGTTTCGTCAAAGTGGAATGAATAACCATTGTTTCCATATGAAGAGACTGATTTGTAAATTGAAGCATACATTCCATTATATTGTGTGCCTTCGCCAACACATTTCATTGTGAATTTATTATCTTCAGTAAATTCAATCAAAACTTCAACTTGTTCATCATCACCAGATGATTCGCCTTCGCCATTTGCAACAACAGA
Organism: Candidatus Fiminaster equi; assembly: GCA_018064745.1. Lineage (GTDB taxonomy): Bacteria > Bacillota_I > Bacilli_A > RFN20 > CAG-826 > Fiminaster > Fiminaster equi. The sequence goes on along the minus strand of JAGHUR010000041.1, from coordinate 297 downwards.
TGTTCCTAAATAATACGGATATTCTTTTCCACCATCTTTGTGTGGCTCACCATTAAATGCTCTGATTTCATCATCAGTTTTTCTATGATAGCAAAGATAATATGTTTGACCATCTTCAACGTTTGAAACTCTTTTATGTTCGTTTCCGTCGCTATCAAACCAAGATGCTGGAGCTAGTTTAGCTGATGGATCAAAATCATCGCCACCTTGGTTATTGTCATCATCACATCCGACAAGCATAGAACCTGTTAATGCAAGTAATGGAAGAATTAATAATCTTTTTTTCATATTTAATAC
>JAGHUR010000061.1 GCA_018064745.1 Candidatus Fiminaster equi | reverse complement strand
TCGTTGTACTTCTTTGCAAGTCTTGCACCGAGTTCAACGTGTGAGCCATCCTGTTCAAAGTCAACTGCTTTACCAATATCATGTAATAAACCAGCGCGTTTTGCAAGGTTTTGGTCTAGACCAAGTTCAGCAGCCATAATGCCTGCCAAATAGGCTGTTTCCATAGAATGGTCTAAAGCATTTTGACCATAGGATGTACGGTATTTGAGTCTACCAACATAAGTAAGTAATTCTTTATTAATTTTTGGTAAACCAAGTTTGAATGCTGCTTCTTCACCAGCTTTTTGAATGTCTTGTTCAACTTCTTCAGTGACCTTTGCGACAATTTCTTCAATTCTACCTGGTTGGATACGTCCATCTTTGATTAATAAGTCTAAAGACTTAGTTGCAATGTGACGTCTAATTGGGTTGAAGCATGAAACTGTAATAACTTCTGGTGTATCATCAATGATAAGATCAACGCCAAGGAGTTGTTCCATAGTACGAATATTACGTCCTTCACGGCCGATAATTCTACCTTTCATTTCATCTGATGGAAGAGCAACAACTGAAACTGTTCTTTCTTGAACTTCTTCTTGAGCATATTTGCTAATAGCAATGCCAAGCATTTCTTTTGCTTTTCCTTCAACTTCAGCTTTAGCTTCATCTTCTTTGTTTTTGATGTAAGCAGCGATTTCTTTTGACATCTTGCTTTCAACTCTTTCAAAGATTTGGTCTCTAGCTTCTTTAACTGAAAGTTGACCAACTTTTTCAAGTTCAGAAATGATTGAATCAATCTTTTCTTGTAAAACGACTTCTTTCTTGTCGTATTCTCTCATACGACGATTGAGCATTTCGTTCTTTTCTTCGATTGCGTTTTCTTTCTTAAGTAAGTTTTCATCACGACGATCGATATTTTGCTCACGTTGATTTAACTTATTTTCTAAGTTGGCATATTCTTGTTTTCTTTCACGAATATCCCTCTCAGCTTCTTGCTTCATTTCAGCAATTGTTTGTTTTCCATCAAGTTGAGCGTTTTTCTTAATTTGTTCTGCGCGAATTTCTGCTTCGCGAACGATTTTGTCGGCTTTGTGGCTGGCATCTTTAGCCCTAATACTTGGTAAAAGTTTGAGTAGCAAAAAACCTACTGCGAAACCAGCAACCAAGGCAACGACAATTAGTATTATGGCAATATAAAGTTCCATAATCTGCCTCCTATAAAGATATAAATAAGGCCTTTGCATATCTAAAAGATATGAAAAACCAATAATTGAGATTATTACCGAAAATCAACTGCGGTCGATTGTAATTATATTTCAACGGACTAAGTCCTAAAATTTAATCTATGGTAATAAGTACTTTCTTGAAAAAGTACACAAACATTATACAAAACTAAGTTTATTAATAAAACCCTAAATTTATTTTTTGCAAAAAGAAAAGTCCGTCTCCGGACTAATCTTGAGCTGTCATTGCTTTATGAATTTTGTCTTCAATTTCTTGAGCAATTTCTGGATGTAATTTTAGATAAGTTTTTGCTGCCTCTCGACCGTTTGCAAGTTTGTTACCAGCATATTCGTACCAGTTTCCACTCTTATCAACAATTTCAAATTGAACTCCCAAATCTAGAAGTTCACCTTCACGACTAATTCCCTCGCCATAGATAATGTCGAGTACACATGACTTATATGGAGGTGCAACTTTGTTTTTAACAACTTTGACATTAACTGTGTTACCAACAATGGTATTGCCATTTTTAATGGCTTCAGCACGTCTAATATCTAATCGAATTGTTGCATAGAACTTTAAGGCCTTACCACCAGTTGTTGTTTCTGGATTTCCATACATAACACCAACTTTATCACGTAATTGGTTAATAAAAATGACTGTGCATTCATTTAAATTCATAGCGCCAGCGAGTTTACGTAGTGCTTTAGACATAAGTCTCGCTTGTAAACCAACTGTGCTATCAATCATTTCTCCTTCAAGCTCTGCTTGAGGAACTAATGCTGCAACAGAGTCAACGACAATGATGTTAAATGCACCAGAGTTGACTAATTTTTCAACAATTTCAAGTGCTTGTTCACCATAATCTGGTTGAGAAAGAATAAGTTCGTTAATATTAACGCCTAAATTCTGTGCATAAAGTGGATCAATGGAATGCTCAGCATCGACAAATGCTGCTCTGCCACCTTTCTTTTGAGCTTCTGCAATAGCATGTAAAGCTAAAGTGGTTTTACCACTTGATTCAGGACCATAAATTTCAATTATACGTCCTTTTGGATAACCGCCTATGCCTAACGCATTATTAAGAAGCATACTTCCAGAAGGAATAACATCTGTGTCAATGTGTGGGCGATCGCCAAGTTTCATGATGCTTCCCTTGCCGAAAGATTTCTCGATTTCGGCGAGAACTGCATCTAGAGTTTCGTTGTTTGTTTTTTTGCTGTTCATAATTTTGTTCTCCTTACAAGATATAACAGGAGAATTTGGCGATTTCGCTGAAAGAATTTTTAAATAGTTTTTAAATATACTAAATCTCGCATAGCGAGAACTGCACTATTTCTAACACCATTTCTTTTTTTCATCTTTTTGAAGGTCTCAACTGAAGTGCCATCTTTTGTAGACACTGCAACACAGAAAAATCCAGCTGGTTTTCCGCCAGGTTCACATGTTGGTCCAGCATTGCCAGTAACAGCAACACAAACATCAACATTTAAGAGTTTTCTGCCACATTCAGCCATCTCGCGAGCTACTTCCACGGACACAACACCAAATTTTTCAATTGTTTCAGCTTTAACTCCTACTACTTTTTCTTTGATTTCGGTAGCATAAGTTACAACTGATCCTTTGAACACTTTTGATGATCCAGGAATACTAGTAAACTCGCCTGCAAAAAGACCTCCAGTCATTGATTCAACTGAACCAAGAGTTAGTCCTTTTTCGTCTAAATGTTTGAGAAGTTTTTTCATTATTTTGTTTCCTTCAAAACAGCTCTATTTTGCCATACATAAATGACACCAGAAACGATTGACATAATTGTGGCTAAATAGAAGAAAATATTGGAGATTTGTAGGGAATTTGGCCAATTTCCGTCGAAATATTTCCATGGCCAATCATTGAGAAGAAGCATTGGAATTGCAATCATTTGAAGTACTGTTTTTGCCTTACCAAAAATGTTGGCAGCAATAACAATATTTTTCTTAACAGCAACAAGTCTAAGTGCATCAACAACAAGATCTCTTGCAATCATTAAAATTACACAGACAGCAAGAATTGTGAGCATCATCGGATCTCTTCTTTGTTCTGGTGCATAAACTTGTGGAACTAAGATAAAAATCATAGTTGCATCGTTAAGCAATTTATCTGCAATTGGATCAAGGAATTTACCAAAGTCAGTAACAAGATTAAATTTTCTTGCAATCTTACCATCAAGCATGTCTGTAAATGCTGCGACAATGAAGACACAAGTAAAGATAAGATAAACTAAGTTTACACCGCTATTACCAATGGTCATTACTTGTAAATCTGGAATGAGTGCTAAAACAAACATTGCAATAATCATTCCAAAAATAAGAATGATTCTGCTAATTGTAATCTTATTAGGTAAATTCATCTTCTTTTCTCCTTAGTGAGTCTCCGACCCTGTAAGCCATGTTTTGTCTAGGATAATAATTTATCTACGGCGTTGCCGTACCGATTGAGATTCGGTTCTCTCGCTCGATCTCCCCTACCAAAATTTGGGTTTCTCGCTTGTGGGGTTTACCAACGTTTCATTTCCGCGTTTCCGCTTACTGCGTCTCTGTGGCACCTTGGGGAACATTATCATGACCGAAGTTTTAGACTAGTTCCGCCGT
>JAGHUR010000032.1 GCA_018064745.1 Candidatus Fiminaster equi | reverse complement strand
TTCCATAAGTGTTCTGCTAAACGAACAATCATGGCAGCATTGTCTGTTGTACACCAGATTGGTGGAACAATTAAATCTACTTTAGTGCCATCAAGTCTTTGATGCATTTGTTCTCTAAGGTATGAGTTTGCACTAACACCACCAGCAAGAACAACTTGTTTAATATCATATCTCTTTAGAGCCTTGTCTAAGCGATCCATGACCATTCCAACTGCTGTATCTTGGAATGATTTACATAAATCAGGAATTCTAATTTCATTACCGCGAGCTTTTTCATTATTAACTAAATTAATTACTGCGGTTTTAAGTCCTGAATATGAGAAGTTAAGTGAATTATCATGTAGAGGCATTGGTAAATCGTAAGTGTGTTTGCCTTCCTTTGATAATCTATCAATTGGAATGCCACCTGGGTAAGGAAGCCCAACTGTTCTTGCAACCTTATCAAAGCATTCTCCAATTGCGTCATCCTTGGTTTCACCAATGATTTCAAAATCCATATCTTCTTTCATATAGACAAACTCGGTGTTACCGCCGCTTACCACTATAGAAAGAAGTGGGAATGTTAATGGTTTAACGTATTCGTTAGCATAAATGTGGGCTGCTAAGTGGTGTACTGGGATGAGTGGTTTATGATATAAAGTTGCTAATGTTTTAGCGACTTGCATTCCAATATGAAGGGCGCCAATTAAGCCTGGACCTCTAGTGAATGCAAATGCATCAACTTGTTCTAATGTAATATTCGCTTTGCGAAGTGCTTCATCTAAGACATAAAGAGCATTCTCACAATGAAGTCTGCTTGCAAGTTCAGGCATAACACCACCAAATTGTTGGTGCATTTCAATTTGAGTTGCAACAACATTGCTTAAAAGTTCGCCATCTCTGATGATTGCGATACTTGTCTCGTCACAACTTGATTCAATTCCTAATATAATTGCCATTTTATAACCTCTTAAGCATGTAGAGGGCGTTCTCTCCGTCCTTGTAGTAGTTCTTTTTCACCACAACAAGTTCATAACCGTTTTTGAGATATAACGCTTTTGCAGCTTCATTGCTTTCCCTAACTTCTAAAGTGATTGTTTCAACTACGTCATCAATCTCTTTTGGGAAAGAATGTTCCATTTCACTCAATAATTGAGTGGCGATGCCCTGTCCTCTAAATTTATTAGTAACAGCGACTTGCATTATTGTGGATGAATTGAAGGTAATTAAGAAATCAATAAATCCAATAATTTTTTCTTCAAATTCAGCAACAATAATTTTGTTTACAGGATTCTCATTGAATTCATATTCCAATTCCTTACCAGTGTAAGGTTGTTTGAAACATTCATTTTCAATTTCTAGAACCTGTTCGAAGTCTTCTTGTTTTGCAAGTCTGTATTTAATCATTTTCCAAGTTCCTTTAAATAGACTGGGTTAAGAGTGAATACATTTTCGACTTCTTCATCTTTATTAAAATCAGCAAGGTTTGCCAAGATGTCAAACTCTTGTGACTCTAAACCAATTTGGTAGGTGTCACCACAAACTAAATAGTCTGGATGATCCTTGATATATGCCAAGACTTCTTCGTTAGTTTTGACACAATCTTTTTCAATTACTTTATGTCCTTCATAGACTGCAAAATAACTTCTTCCACTTCTTGCATTGAACAAGCAAATAGTTGGATTTTGTCCGTGTTTTAGCAGGGATAATGAGGATTTTGCGTAGATTTTGATCTTTAAAGCATATGCAATTGTCTTTGCAATTGTGACACCGATTCTCACGCCTGTGTATGAACCAGGGCCAATACCTACAACCACTGCATCAAGTTCTTCTTTTGCAATTTTGTTCTTGCTCAAAATATTATCAACTTCGGTTACCATCATCTCGCTTTGTCTTTGCCAGGCTTCATAGTAAACCTTGTCGATAACTTTTCCGTTTTTTGCAATACCAACGGAAAGATATACGTTTGAACTATCTAATAGTAATTGATACATCTATTTACCTTCAAAAGCATCAAATAACGCTTTGTAATTATCGTTTGAATCTGAAACTTCAATCTCACGAACATTGTCATCTATTCTTTTAATAGAGACTTCGATATGTCTTGATGGAATTAATGGTTCAATGAAGACCGGCCATTCAATGAATGTAATTCCGTTGCCTTCGATAAACTCATCAAGACCAATATCAATGTTTTGGTTCTCTAAACGATAAGCATCAATGTGGAATACATTTGGTTTAACTTCAAAATAACATTTCAAAATGTTAAAGGTTGGAGAAATGACATGGTCTTTATAACCAAGTTCATTTAAAGCACCAGAAACAAACATAGTTTTTCCAGCACCTAAATCTCCAGTCAAAAGAACAACATCTCCGCCTTTAAGTTGTCTAACAATCTTGGCTGCTAAGGAGCGTGTTTCTTCTGAATTTTTTGAAATTACTTTGTATTTCAACATACCTAAGCCCCGATATATTATAGCAAGTTTGAAAAATTATTATATAATATTTCATAATTATGATGAAAAAAGTTATTATTATCGGCGCTGGACCAATAGGTTTATAC
>JAGHUR010000040.1 GCA_018064745.1 Candidatus Fiminaster equi | reverse complement strand
ATATAAACGTGTTGAATGTGACCATTTTTCTTGACCACGTTCTTCAAGCGAAATTCGCTCTATGTCTGTTCAACGGTAAACGTCAAATCATGCGCCAACCTATAAATTAACGCCGCTAAGTTATTTAGCGGCGATTTTTCTACATTCATCTAGTAGTTCTTTAGCCCAAGGCAAAAGCTCATCCAGTTTAGTAGTCTCTATATTTCCTTCGTCATCTATCAGCTTTGGTAATTCCGTAAGCAGATGTTTGAAATAATAATATGGTCTTAAGTTATTTAACTTTGCTGTTTCTGAAATACTATAAATAATAGCACTTGATTCAGCTCCAACTATAGAGTCATGAAACATCCAGTTTTTCTTGCCAATACAAAATGTTCTTATTGATCGCTCCGAGGCCGAATTGTCCATTGGAACATCTGGGTTATCTAAAAATACTTTTAAATATTTTTCTTGATTCACACTGTAGTTTAAACCTGAAGCTGTTTTTGATTTTGGTGGAACTACTCCTTCAGCAATCTGATTTTTTACCCACGCAAAATACTCCTCAACTAACGGCTTAATTGTTCTTTGTCGTTCTTGAAGTCTTTCCTCAGGTGATAAATCTTTTAATGCACCATCAAGCTCAAATATCTGTCCAATTCTTTTTAAAGCCTGATATGCAGTTGATTTTTTAACTGCTTTAGCATCCTGCTTGTCAGCAGCTTTTATTGCATCAGCATAATCACGTCTTGCATGAGCCCAGCAATTTGCATTGATTAAATCTGGCAGTTCACGTTCAATGATGTGATACTGATTTAATCCATCAGTTACAAGAACTCCTTTATAATTCCTGTAAAACTCTAATGGAAGTTCGTGGTTGCGACCTTTCTGGTATTCATAAAGGACAATAGGCTTATCCTTATAGAATTCACCTGATCTGTGAACCCACATATAGCTCATTGCTCCAGCTTTTCTGCCATCATTAATGACATTTGTTGGAGTTTCATCAGATTGAGTTACAGGAAGTTTTAGCAATTCTTCCTGCATTCTTTGATATAAGTGTATAAAGTATTTCTTTGCACACTTGATTGTCCAGTTTGACATGGTCTGTCTGGTAATGTTTACATTGTTACGTTTAAACTCTTCTTCAATTCGGTTAAGAGTAGAAGAATTAACATACTTTGCGTTTATAATAGAAGCTTCCAATGATGGTGTAACGATACTGTTCTTTAATAAATCGTGAGGTCTTTTACCTCTCATAAATTCATCCTGATGATCACCATCAATTCCAACATAAACTTCAACAGTGTGTACCTCTACAGTCCATGATTCAGGTTCGTGTCTTAGTCTTTTATATACTTCATCTGGCATTTTTCTCCAGTTACCAACACCGTAGAAAGCATTTAGCTCATCTTCAGATACTCCATGAGTAGGTACAATTTCTTCAGGGAAGTCTTTTAAATCTTCCTCACGTTTCCCTTTAGATTTTTTCTTTTTTGTTTTTGCTGGTAAAATCTCTTCTACAGATGGTTCCTCTACAGATTCATCATATGTAACGTCTGCTTCATCAAAGAAAGATAACTGTCCATCAATGGAATCCATAGTTTCAGTATGTCTCCCAAAACGTTGTTGATTAGCAATCCTTACCTGTTCGATAAGCTTTTCTATGTTCTCATTTAATGTATCAAGCTGTCCCTGCATGGTCAGAATGATTGTAATGAGTTCTTCTTTACTACAGTTATTTAATTCTGATAATGTATGTTTCTGTGCCATGAGTTTCAGCTCCTTTCCGTGTTTCATTATACACGAAATGGAGTATTATTGCTAATTTTCCCTCATAGGCTCATAGTCAAAATGCCTATTAATATAACTTCATTAATGACCTTCAATTTAAAGAAAATATAGAATTGTCAATGTTCATAAATAATATATTAAAAGCCTATAAGAGGCTAAATAACCCGTATGATTACCGACATAAATGTCATGAATTACACTGATTAATCATGCAAAAATACTTCTAAAAAGATCTCACTTTTGCACAATATTTAAAATGTTTTTATAGGTTTTACTTCTCTTATTTTAGGTTTTAATGGATTAAGTCCCATCATTAACATACTGTATTGTTCACGTGTAAGATTAGCTGCTTCAACCTGATCTCTTGGCCACGAAAATTTACCATCCTCTAATCTTTTATACAAAAGCAGGTATCCGTTTCCTTCCCAAAGTAAAGCCTTTATCCTATCTGACCGTTTACCACAAAAAAGAAATAAAACATCTTTTTCAAATGGATTCATATCGTATTTTGTTCCAATAAGTTGTGATAATCCATTAATTCCAAGTCTAAGATCCGTAAAACCACAAGCTACAATAATCTTAGAAACGCCAGGTGCTTCAGCCAACATGACTTATCACCTCTAACATTTTTGAAAGAATACTATCTGATATGTTGTTTGTAATATCTATTTTCAAGCCTGATTTTAAAGAAAAACTGGCAGTTGGCTGAAACGTAACGTCATTATTGTCACAGTCTTTTTCAACAGCTGCGACTGGTATTTCTGCAAAAGTGATATCATTACAAGCATCAACTGTGGGAACTGGAAGAGTCGTTTCTACATTAAAATATGTATCATACATTTCTTGACGAATTTTTCTTTGCCAAGAGTAATAAGACTGATAGCTTATCCCGTTTTGCTTAAACCATTCACGTTTAGTTACATTTTTAGGTCGAGCTTCGCATTCTGCAATAATATTTTTCCACTGAATCATCCTAACATCATGTGTACATTTGTCCATCTTGTTTGTGTCCCTCCTATACAAAGTCTATAGATTTTTCCGTTTTTTTAGACTTTTATAGTATGACAAATTTACACAAGCTTTTGTAGGCGCGTGGTTTGACGTTTACAAAAGGAGGTTGTGTTTGCCTATCCCAATGGTGAAGGTGGCTATGGCTATCTTAAGAATAAGTATGATACTCCTGCCCAAAGTCTTGGAGAAAGATGGGTTCTTAATTATCAGTCTTTTGGTGACAAAGGTTTAATGCGTTCGCGACAACAAGAAATGTATTCTTTCGAAATGAAGCTTTCTGTAGTAGAGTTATAT
>JAGHUR010000045.1 GCA_018064745.1 Candidatus Fiminaster equi | reverse complement strand
ATTATATATTTCTCAGACTAAAATCCGGAAATTCACTAAAAACGGAATTTACTTTAGGAATTCACAATAAATTATTAAGTGTTACTAATTAATAGTATTTGTCGGAAAAAGTGTTATAATAGTAAATGATTAGGACTAATTACATGGAAAACAAGCTTAAAAAAATTAAAATTAACTGGTTCAAACTAACTTCTATTTACAATAGTTTTTCAAATAGACATTTAGTTAATTTTTTCTCTTTGCGTGTTTTAAATGTAATTGCTCTTTTTGAAAATGAATGTACTCAGAAGAAGATTGTTGAAATGACAGGCGCTTGTAAGCAATCAATTAATAATGTCATTCAAGATTTTATTGATAAAGGATACGTTACATTAGTAAAAAATCCAAAAGACAAAAGATATAAACTTATTAAATTAACGCGTAGTGGAAAGAACTTATATGACTCAACACTTGGTAAAGTTGAAAAAACAGAGTTGAAAGTTCTAGAGGAATTCACTTCTGAGGAAATTGAAACATTTTTAAAATTTGGTGAAAAATATAATGATTTATTAGAAAAGGAGGCGGAAAGAATATAATATGAAAAAATTAACAAAATTAATTACATTATTTGCATCATTCTTTTTAGTTTCTTGTACGCCTTCAGGTCCTATTAATCCTGATAATCCAGATGAACCTAAATTTGACACTATAAGTGTTGAAGAAGCTGTTGAAAAAATTGACAAGCTTGAACTCAACGTTATTAGTGACCAAGAATATTGCGTTAGAGGCATTGCCACAATTGACGAAAAAGATGAGAATGGTTTTAACGGCGGATTTTTGAATTCGAGATTAAAATTTAGATCCATTCAAGAAAACGGAATTGCTAATAATGTCGATGAAATCGATGGTAAAGAAGTAATTATTTTCGGTTATCTCGAAAATTATAATGAAATTTATCAAATTCCATTCCTTCCTGCTAGTGCATCTCCAACTGGTGAGAAATATAACGGTAAATTAATGTGGGTTCAAAAGGATTCTTCCGCTGACGAAACTGATGTTACAAATATTTCTATGTCTCCAGTTAACAAAACTCTTGCTTTAAATGAAACTTATAAATTGGAAGCGACAGTTTATCCAAAAAATGCTGCTGATAAGTCACTAACTTGGAGTAGCAGTCAACCTTCCATTTGTTCAGTTAGTGAAGACGGAACAATTAAAGGTTTATCTTTTGGAGATGCTGTTATTACAGCAACTTCACATAATGGTAAGACTGCAACATGTAATGTCACTGTTTCAAATGGTTCTGTAACTCCGGTTGTTGGAAGCAAATTTGAAATTGAATTTAATAAATACGGAAACGATGGTCAATCACAGTTAACCTCGTCAACTATTCGCGATCAAATTATGTCTGGTTTAGATTATATTTCCACTTTTTTAGACACATCAAAACTTTACAAAGGTATTGATGGACTTAAGTTTGGTTCACAATGGGCAGGTGGCTCATTAGAGTTTGAATTAGCTACATCAATTACTTCATTAAATTGTTCTCAAATTCTTGTTGATGTTCAAAAATATGGATCAAATTCAACAACTGTAAGTATTTATGGAGATGATGAATTATTAAAATCAGGTTCTTCATCTGATGATCAAATTGTTGCAACATTAAGTGAGCCAAAAAGAATATCAACTTTCCAAATTACTACTTCTTCCCGTGCTTACGTTTCAAAAATAACATTTGTTTGTGATAGCCCAATCGAAATTCCTGTTACAGGCATTTCAATTCCAAGTTCAAAAACAATTGCAACTGGAAATAGTGAAACACTTGATGTTTCCTATACTCCAAGTAATGCAAATAAAGGCAAAGGAATTACATGGACCTCTCAAAATATTGCTATTGCAAAAGTTTCAAGTGGTGGTGTAGTTACTGGAGTAAAAGCCGGAAGTACAACAATTACTGCTAAATCTGAAGGTGGATTTACTTCTACATGTAATGTCACCGTTTCGGATGTTGCAGTTACAGGTATCTCTATTTCTCCAACTTCACAAAGTTTATCTATTGGTGCTACAAAACAACTTACTGCAACAATTTCTCCAAGCAATGCTTCAAATAAAACAGTGACTTGGACTACTTCAAATTCAAGTGTTGCTTCTGTAAGCTCTAGCGGCCTTGTAACAGCTATTGCTGTTGGAAATGCCACAATTACAGCAAAATCAAACAACGGCAAGACTGCAACATGTGCAATTGATGTCAGCGAAATACAAAAAGACGCATGGACAATTATGATTTATATGTGTGGCGCTGATCTTGAATCAGAAAGTGGTTTAGCATCAGGCGATATTAAAGAAATTCTTTCTGTTGCAAATCAACCAAACGATGTTAACATCGTCATTGAAACCGGTGGTGCAAAATCATGGTCATTAGGAAGCACATATTTAAGTGGTGCGACAAAGATTGATTCAACTAAATTGTCTAGATGGCATGTTGCAAATAAAAAACTTGTTTTAGATCAAACATTAACCTATGCATCAATGGGTTCGTCTTCAACACTTCAATCATTTGTTGAATATGGAATTAAAGAATATCCAGCTGAAAAAACTGGTGTTATTTTCTGGAACCATGGTGGTGCAATGTATGGCTGTTGCTATGATGAAAAGAAGAGCAATGATTCACTTTTAAATAGCGAAATGAAATCTGCATTCTCGAAGGCACTTTCTAACACTGGTTCAAGTAAACTTGAATTTGTTGGTTATGATACATGTTTAACACAAGTTCAAGACATTGCAGAATTTAACTCAAATTACTTTAATTATATGATTGCTTCTGAGGAAGCTGAAGCAGGTGAAGGTTGGGATTATGACACATGGATTGATGACGTCTATTCAAAGAAACCAACCGAAACAATTTTGAAATCAATTGTTGATGGATTCATTGCCGATAATGGTGGTGCAAGTTCATCACGTTCTGATCAAACACTTTCATACCTCGATTTAACAAAAATGTCTGAATACAAAACAGCATTTGAAAGCTTTGCATCAGCTTTAAAAACTAAGTTATCTAATGGCAGTGTTTCTAAATCAACATTTGCCAAATGGATGTCAAATAACGTTAAAGTTTTCTGTGTCGACTCAGAGGAAGATGAAAAGTATTATTGTTTATTCGATGTCAAAGACATGATTAATAAACTTTCAAATAATTCATCCTATAATCCGGGTTCAACTTACATTTCTAATTTAAATACAGCATTCTCAAGCATGGTTAAGTATTCTGTAGCTCAAAAGGGCGCTGGAAATGCTTATGGACTTGGTTGTATATTTGCCCAAGATTCATCCTACTCTTACTATATTAAATCAGCATACACTTCAGGCGAAACTAACTTCTCAAATTGGTTATCATTCTTGAAGTCTTATAGCTATCTTGGCTAATTAAATAAACGCTTTCTTCGCTTAGGCAAGGGGGCGTTTCTTTTATTTAAATAAATAGCTAAAA
>JAGHUR010000038.1 GCA_018064745.1 Candidatus Fiminaster equi | reverse complement strand
ATTTATACGTTTTTGAATATAAAGTGATACAATAATTTGTGAAAAGAGGAACTTTTATGGAAATTTTTGAAAAAATATCCGAAACAAAATTGGTACCAGTTGTTGTTTTTAATTCCCTTGACGAAATTGACCACACAATAACTAGTTTAATTAAAGGCGGAGTCAATATTGGAGAAATTTGTTATAGAACTTCATGTGCAGGCGACGCAATTAAATTAATTAAAGAAAAATACCCAGATTTCTTACTTGGGGCAGGAACAATTATTAATAAAGCGCAATGCAAAGAAGCTATTAAAAATGGAGCAAAATTTATTGTTTCTCCTGGATTTTCAGATGAGGTTTATGCAGTTTGTAAAAAAGCAAATATCCCTTATCTTCCAGGTGTTGTTACGCCAACTGAAATTATGCATGCTTTAGATTTAGGATTAGACCATCTTAAATTCTTCCCTGCAGGTGTTTTTGGTGGATTAAAAGCCTTAAAGGCTTTATCTGCTGCTTTTCCACAAGTTAAATTCATGCCAACAGGTGGAGTTGATAACTCAAATTTAGCAGAATTTGTTTCAGTAAAATTCATCTTTGCAATCGGTGGTTCATGGTTACTAAAAGGCGATATTGAAGCAACTTGTAAAGAAGCTATCAAAATTATTAAGGAGACAAAGTAATGGCAAAAGTGGTCACACTTGGAGAAATTATGCTCCGTTTATCAAGTCCAGATCATTCAAGACTTGTTCAATCAAAACAATTTGATGTTTGTTATGGCGGAGGAGAAGCTAATGTAGCAGTCTCTTTAGCTCACTATGGCCATGATGCATATTTTATTTCAAAAGTTCCAAATAATGAAATAGGCGAATCTGCACTTTCAGCTTTAAGAGCAGAAAATGTAAATGTTGATTTCGTTGCAAGAGGCGGAGATCGTTTAGGCATCTATTTCCTTGAATCAGGCTCATCCATGAGACCTAGCAAGGTCATTTATGACCGTGCTAATTCAGCAATATCCACCGCTAAACTTTCAGATTTTCAAATTCTTAAAGCATTAAAAGGCGCTGATGTTTTCCATTTTTCAGGCATAACACCAGCTCTATCAAATAAAGCTGTTATGCTTGTTAGAAAAATTTGCAAAATGGCAAAACAAAAAGGTATTTTAGTTTCATGCGATCTAAACTTCCGTAAAAAATTATGGACCAAAGAACAAGCTAGAAAAATTATGGTTCCGCTTATGGAATATGTTGATATTTGCATTGGAAATGAGGAAGACGCTGACAATTGTTTAGGCTTTAGGCCTAATGCAGATATAACTGCAGGTAAAACAGATGCTGAAGGATATAAAAGAATCTTTATGGAAATGGCTAAAAAATTTAAATTTAAATATGTTGCCACCACTTTGAGAGAATCATATTCAGCATCACACAATGGTTGGAAAGCTCTACTTTATGATGGAAAAACATTCTATGAATCAAAACATTACGATATTTCGCCAATCGTTGATCGTGTTGGTGCAGGAGATTCTTTCTCTGCAGGCTTAATTCATGGCTTATTAACTTATAAAGATAAACAAAAAGCGCTTGAATTTGCTACTGCAGCATCCGCTTTAAAACATACTATTCCAGGTGATTTTAACCAAGTTAGTATTCAAGAAGTAGAAGCATTAATGAATGGCGACTGCTCAGGAAGAGTTGCAAGATAATCTTAATTAAATTAAAAAAGAGCCACCCTACTGGGTGGCTTTTCATATTGTTATGAAATAATTACGACAATAAATAATCTCTTAATGAAATATAATACTTTTTGAAATATCTTCTTGTTCTTCCGCGTTTATGTTCTCCGAGAACAGACATTTCAATAAAAGAAGACAAGCCATTCGCTGATATTTGAATAGATACTTCAAATCCATTTTTTTCGCCATAAATATCAAGATATTCTGGATCTGCGGTTATATTGTAAAATCCATCATCTTTAAGTTTGTCGCTAATGCGTTTAAAGATAATAGTACTTGGTTTATCAACATTGATAGGACCCATTTTTCTTCTACGAGAAGATCTTGAGTCTGTTGATGTATATGTTTCAAATAGACCAAAAAACATTAAATTGCCTTTCCTGTTTCAGCATCAAAGAAATGAACGCAATCAGTATCATAAACACAACTAATTGTGTCATTTGGTTTAATATCAATCTTACTAGAAAGTTTCATTAAAACTTTTTGTTCGTTGCACATACCATAAACAATTGATTCGGAACCAAGAAGTTCGCTAATATCAATACAGACATCAAATTTTTCTGATTTGCTAGAAATAGATTTATCATCAGCTGTATAGATATGTTCTGGCCTAATGCCAAGAATAATTTCCTTGCCTTCATATTCTTTAAGTTTAGCAACTGAAACTTTATCTAATTTGAATTTTGAGCCATTTTCAAAGACAAAGTCTTTGCCATCGAATGAACCTTTGATAAAGTTCATTGATGGAGAACCAATAAATCCGGCAACGAATAAGTTGGCTGGTTGTTCGTAAACTTCTTTTGGAGTACCAATTTGTTGGACAACACCATTACTCATAATAACGATTCTAGAGGCCATTGTCATAGCTTCGGTTTGGTCGTGAGTAACATATATTGTTGTAGCGCCAACTCTTTGGTGAATTTTAATAATTTCAGAACGAGTTTGAACTCTAAGTTTAGCATCAAGGTTAGAAAGAGGTTCGTCCATTAAGAATACCTTTGGTTTTCTAACAATTGCTCTACCAAGAGCAACACGTTGTCTTTGACCACCTGATAATGCAGCTGGTTTTCTCTTAAGATATGGAATTAAACCAAGTATTTTTGCAGCTTCATTAACTTTTGACATGATCTCGCGTCTTGTGTAATGACGATATGCAAATGCAGGAGATTCTAATGTGTCATATTCTTTATCAAGTCTAGACTTGATTTCGGCAAGTTCTTCTGGACTTGCGTTTGCCTTCTTAGCATCAGCGTATTCTTTTTCTAAAGCATCAGTTTTAACTTGGTCAAAAGTCATAACTTGCTTTTCGTATTTTGCATCAATGGCTTCAAGTTCAGCGATAAGATTTGTCTTTTCTCTAAACTTGTATTCCTTAATTTCGGCTTTAGTTTTTATGTCTGATTTTAAATTTGAAACAGCAACTTTAATTTCTTGTTTGCTCTTTCCTTCTGCTTTTAATTGAGCAACTGTTTCTTTAATTTGAGCTCTTAATTCAGGACTCATTTTCATTTTTGAAACACTTGTTTCAATTTCTTGCTCATATTTAGCAATCATGTCTTCACATTCTTTGATGTAGTCAGGATTTTGAGTATCAAGAGAAACAACTGGCATGTAAACTTTTCTAAGTTTCAAAGCAAAAGCCATGTTATCAAAAACAGTCATGTGAGGATAAAGAGCGTAGTTTTGGAAAACCATTGCTATATTTCTATCTTTTGGAGCAAGTCTATTAATACAGGTATCATCAATGTAAATTTCACCTGATGTAATATCTTCAAAACCTGCAATCATACGTAATGTAGTTGATTTACCACAGCCAGAAGGTCCAACAAAGACAATAAATTCTTTGTCTTTAACTTCTAATTCAAAATCATGAACAGCATGAAACTTGTTGTCATAAATTTTGTTAACTTTTTTGAAACTTAGTGTTGCCATATTTTTCTCCTAAATTTAGTAAATTATAAAATAATTTTGTTATTTATGCTATCAAAAACATAATAAGGTCTTT
>JAGHUR010000048.1 GCA_018064745.1 Candidatus Fiminaster equi | reverse complement strand
GCACTGTGTCTTTTTAATTGACCGGAGCCTGTAACTTTGACTCTTTTAGCAAGTGCTCTTTTTGTTTTCATTTTTGGCATGCTATTTTCCTCCTACTTTTTTGCTTTTGATGCTAAAACTGCATTTAACCATTTGCCTTCCATATAAGGAGCTTTTTCGACTGATGAGATATCAGCGAGCATGGTGATAAAGTTATTCATAACTTCTTCTCCAATTTCGGCGTGACTCATTTGACGACCGCGGTATCTAACACGAACGTTAACTTTGTTACCTTCTTCAAGGAAGCGTCTAGCTGCTCTTGCTTTGGTATCGACGTCATGTTGTCCGATTTGTGGAGTCAATTGAATTTCTTTGATTTCAACGGTGTGTTGATTCTTTTTGCTTTCTTTAGCCTTCTTTTGTTGTTCATAACGATATTTACCATAGTTTAGTAATTTACAAACTGGTGGTTGAGCGTTAGGTGCAACGCAAACAAGATCTAATTCAGCTTCAACTGCTTTTTGATATGCTTCTCTAGAAGTCATTCTACCTAATTGTTCACCATTGGAGCCAATAAGAAGAACTTCTGGAAAGCGGACTCGCTCATTAATGAGGTCACTGTTTTGTTTTTGTGGACGTTGTTGTCCTTGATTTGGATAGTTATTAATAACTTCATCCTCCTTGATAAGAAAAACGGGCACGAAGTGCGCCCGTTTCATAAAATAACTTTAAGTAGTTATCGTAGCATGTACCAACCGATTAATCAGTCTGGTGAGAAGCAAGGGCGCTCTTCTTTCTACGTTATTTGCGAGTAATATTTAACTACACATTAAATGTGTTGTCAACAACTATTGCTAATTTTATCTAGCGAATATTGGATTTGTATTTGAATAGTAGCTAGATTCAAATGTTTTTTCAGGGTTTGCAAGAAGGTAATCTTTTAAGATTTCTCTATAGGTATAGTTTTCATCATTTTTTGTTAAATAACCCAAAACCTTAGCTCCAGGGAAGAAATCATAGTCTCGGTCGCTATTACAATGGAACGCTAAATAATCAAGACAAGCTACTTTGTAGACGCCTTCATATCTAATTTCTAAATCAGGGTTTGCACGATACATGTTATTTCTATATCTAAGCATATTTGCTGCTTCTCTTCCTGTGACTTCAATAATTGGGACTGCATTATCGAATGGGAAAATGTTGTACAAATCTGAGTAAGTCATTGTTGTATTGTAATGAGATGCTCTTCCGCTATTTGTGTATGCAAAATCTATTTCATAATCCTCATCAACAGCTTCTTCATAAATTGCTTCTGCCATTAAGTTTGGTAATTGTTCACTAGAGTAGAATTGACCAGAAAGTTTGGTCGTAAGAACTTGTTTTCCAAGATCTTTTGTATCTTCATTATAACGATCAACAATCGCTTTAATTTCTGGATCAACTGTATTGTTAATTTGATTTAAAATATCAAATTTTGAATATTCTGAAACTGATGTTGATAAGTCAACAAGTTCATTTTTATCGAAATTATAATAGAGAGTTACTTCTCCAACTTCTTCGCCATTTGCACCAAATTGAGCAAATAAAACATTATTGCATTTAAAGTTTTCTGATTGATGTGTATGGGCATTTAAAACTAGGTCAACATAACGTTTATTTGAAACCTTTGATACCTTTGTGATTTCATAAGGTTCCATTTGATAATAACTAGAGTGGGATGACGCAATAACGATGTCGCATTTCTTTTCTACACGCAAATAATCTGATACATTTTGAATCACTTTTGTTTGATTAGTGAATGTTATGTTTTCTACTAATTGAGTAGAAATAGAAGTAATTTGGTCTTCACCAATTGTTCCAATAACTCCAACTTTTAATCCATTTTCTAAATCAAATGTTGCATAGCAATCACCTAATTCGCTTTGTTGTTCATCTAAAACTTCTTTATTGTCCCAATCGAAGCCATAAACATTCGCAGCTAAATTTGGGAAGTTGCAATTTTTAACATTGCTTTTTAATACTTCAATTCCCCAATCAAAATCATGATTGCCTAGAGTTCTTACGGACATTTTTGCATTATTAAAGACTTCATTGATCAACTTACCTTTGTTGTAATTTGACTCTAATGAGCCTTGCCAAGTATCTCCGGAATCAATAAACAAAGTATTTTCTTCAGCTGTTTTTTGTTTTATAAAAGTACCGATATTTGCGATACCAGCTTCTTTATAATTCTCATTTATTGCACCATGAAAATCGTTAATGCCAAAAATACTAATAGGATGAATTCCAGTTAATGGTTTTTTGTCATCATGATTATCGTTTGATGGTGTACAAGAGCATAATGATGTTATTGATACAACACTCAGAAGCGACAAAAGAACAAATCTTTTCATATAAACATCATAACAAAAAAATGATAGGAATTAAATCCTACCATTTTATTTTTTCTTTTATTCTTCGTATTTTGGAAGCGATCTTGAAGAAATTTCTGCTTTCAACATTTCAATAAATTCTTCAAGCTTGACGGTGTGTTGAGCTTTGCAACCAAAGTGACGATAAGTGACTGTTCCTTCTTCTTTTTCGTGATCACCAATAACGACAGTGTATGGAACTTTCTTAACTTGAGCATTTCTCATACGATAGCCAAGTTTATCTTCGCCTGCATCTAATGATGCACGTAAACCATTTTGTTTTAATAAGCTAACGATTTCTTGAGCTTTTTCTAAGTGGAAATCATTGTTAACAGGAAGAACTCTAACATGTTCTGGTGATAACCAAAGTGGGAATGCTCCGCCAAAGTTTTCAATAATAATTCCAATAAATCTTTCAATTGATCCAAAGCATGCGCGGTGGATCATAACTGGACGAACTTTTTCACCTTTTTCATCAATGTAAGAAACATCAAATCTTTCTGGTAAGTTCATATCAAGTTGGATTGTTCCACATTGCCAGACACGGTTCATACAGTCTCTAACTTTGAAGTCAAGTTTTGGACCATAGAATGCACCATCACCTGGATTGATCTTAAATTCTTTGCCGCTTGCTTCGCAAACTTCTTGAAGAATTCTTTCAGATTCATTCCAAATGTCAATTGATCCGATGTAGCCTTCTTCTGGACGAGTTGATAACTCGATCTTGTATTCAAGACCAAACATTGAATAGATTTCATCATAAAGTTTTAAGATGGATCTGATTTCAGATTCAATTTGGTCTGGACGAACAAATGTGTGTGCATCATCTTGTGTAAATGAACGAACGCGGAATAAACCATTAAGTGCACCTGAAGCTTCAAATCTATGAACGTGACCTAACTCAGCATAGCGGAGTGGAAGTTCACGGTAAGAATGTAAATCATTCTTGTAGCAGAGAATTGAACCTGGGCAGTTCATTGGTTTGATTGCAAATTCTTTTTCTTCGACTTCTGTGGTGAACATATTGTCTTTGTAGTGATCCCAGTGGCCAGAAGTAATCCAAAGTTCCTTAGAAAGCATGATTGGTGTATCAACTAATAAATAGTCATATTTTCTATGAACTTCTTTCCACATGTTTTCAAGTTCAGTACGAACAATCATTCCGTTTGGAAGCCAGAATGGGAATCCTGGTCCGTATTCAGAAAGCATGAATAATCCTAATTCTTTTCCGAGTTTACGGTGGTCTCTTTGCTTTCTATCTTCAAGCATCTTTAGATAATTATCTAAAGCTTGTCTTGAAGGCCAAGAAGTTCCGTAAATTCTAACGAGTTGTTTATTTTTGGAATCGCCTCTCCAATAAGCACCTGCAATGTTTAAAAGTTTGAAGTTTTGAATCTTTCCTGTTGATTCGACGTGATCACCTTTACAAAGGTCAAACCAATCGCCCTGGCGATAGATTGAAATTTCTCCTTCAAATCCATCAATAAGTTCAAGTTTGTATGGATTGTCTTTGAAAAGTTCTTTAGCTTGTTCTTTAGAAACAACCTCTTTTACAAACTTTTCATTTTTTGCAGCAATCTTATGCATTTCTTTTTCAATTGCTGGAAGATCCTCTTCTGTAATTGGAGTTGGAAAATCTACATCGTAGTAGAATCCTTCTTCAATTGCTGGACCAAATCCAAACTTTGCACCTGGATAAAGGTGTGAAATTGCTTCAGCCATTAAGTGTGAAGTAGAGTGATTTAATTTTTCAAAGTCGGTCATATTTTTACCTCCTAAAGTAATTGAGCTACCCCCACTTAAACATATAATGTTTTGAAGATGGGGGATTCCTACTCAAGAATCCTAATGGATTCAGTATTGATAGGCTAACCCCGTAGTTCCTACGGTTTGGTGGATTACCACTATTGTTTTTGAAGTACTAATCTAATTCCTTCTTTTTTGATATTGATTGCAGCGTTAACATCCCTATTATGCTTTTTACCACAGATAGGACAAACCCAATCTCTATCGTTTAATTCAAGATTGTTATTAATGTTCCCACAGTCACTACAAGTTTTGCTTGATGCAAAGTATTTATCTACTTTTATTAACTCTTTTCCTAACCATCTCAATTTGTAATCTAGGAAATTAACAAAAGTTCCAAACGCTCGATCAGATACATTTCTTCCTAACTTCATTTTTGTATCTTTTGATTGCATTGATTTCAAATCTAGATTTTCTACAAAAACATAGTCATATTTGTTCGCAATTTTTCTAGATTCTTTATGCAAAAAATCTTTTCTTGAATTAGAAATGTGAAATTGTAGTTTTCTTACTTTTTGCCAAGCTTTGATGGAGTTTTTGCTTCCTTTTTGACATTTTGAAGCTTTTCTAGTTAATTTAGCAAGCCTCTCCAAGTCGTTTTGAAGATACTTTGGCATATCTGCATGATTTCCGTTGCTATCAACATAGAGATGAGCTAAAGAAAAATCTAATCCAATTGATTTATTGACGTCTAGTTTTTCTAAAGTGTCAAATAATTCGGCATTTGGATTATCTTCTTCACCAGTTAGAGTTACAAAATACATGTTTGCTACTCTAGAGATAGTGACTGCAGTAAAAGCAAATGATTCAGGCATCAAACGAGATACCACAACCTTAACTCTGCCTAATTTAGGAATTTGGATTTCATTACCATCAAAGCGGATGTTATTGTTGATTTTCATAGTTGTGTAGCTATGATCATTTCTTTTAGATTTAAATTTTGGAAAAGAACCTCTGTGCTCAAAGAAATTGATATATGCAGAATATAAATGAATAACGGCTTGTTGCAGAGCAACGCTATCAACTTCTTTTAAGTATTCATATCCTTCTTTGTAATCAGGAAGAATCTTAATTAAATCAAATTTCCTTAATTTAAAAGAAGGGTCTTCTGCATATTTTTCAATGCACATTTCGAGAAATTCATTATAAACTTGGCGAACGCATCCTAAAGTCTTCTCAATTTGTTGTTTTTGAGAAGAATTAGGATAGATGCGAAATTTGTAAGCTTTCTTTATTCTCTTTTCCATACATATATATTATACTATCATTTCCAAAGAAATGATAGTGTTTTTTATTTTTTTCTAGCAATTCATCCGACCCCTTAGCAAGCTTGAAGCGGGGGTTTTCTTCCTAAATTAAATAAAAAGCGTCCCTATTTAAGGACGCTATTAACGCGGTACCACCTTAATTTATAACCATTAGGTTATACTCTCAAGTACTCGTAACGTGAGCAATCGTCTACATTGGTTTGTAGAAGCTCAGAAGTGGTATTAGCGAATTTCTCATAGGAACCTTTC
>JAGHUR010000024.1 GCA_018064745.1 Candidatus Fiminaster equi | reverse complement strand
ACCTAGTACTATACAAATATCCCCCTTGTATGTACTTTTCCTTTCTTTTAATAAAGGTGAGTTACTAATCGGGATATGCTTGAATCTATTTCCTAAATTAGGTTAGTATTCAAGGGAAGTGTTGCAGACTATTTTTAAGACCTTACAGCAATCAATTGACTGATTTAGGAGGTTATAGCTGCAACTTTTACTATAAGTGGTTATTAGTTAGTTACAGGTTGATTATCATATCGACACTGGTTGTTACTAGGAAACACGGTAAAAGCTTGTAGACATGGATGCACGCTTTCAAAGAAAGGAGGCACATTTATGATATGTGTTGGAATTGATGCTGCAAGCGAAAAGCATGATGTTTGCATCACAAACCAAGAAGGTGAAATCTATAAAAGGGTTTTCACCATTCGCAACAACAAAACTGAATATAAAAAACTTCTTAACGAGATAGAATCTGCTAAAAAGTTCTGGAATGATTCGAAAGTGTGTATAGGTATCGAATCGACCGGTGTTTATTCAGAAACTTTAGTTAATTACTTATCAAATTTTGAGGATTTCGAAGTAATTTACATTAATCCGATCTTAACCAATATGTTCGTACATTCAGAGACTGTTCATTACGCTAAAACAGATAAGGCTGATGCACAAAGCATTTGTAATTTCTTGTCAGATAAGAGAAAAAGACTCTATACCTATACACAACCATCATACACCATTTTGGAAATGAAATCACTTGGAAGAGAGGTAAATCACTTAGATAAACAAGTTAACAAATTAACAAATCGTTTAACTGGATTGCTTCACATTGTATTTCCTGAATTTTTCCAAATATTTGACAAAGTCAAAGGAACGACGTGTCTTGAATATTTGAGAATTTATCCAACTCCAAATTTAATTAGAAAGAAACGAACATTAAATGACGTTTATAATTATTTGGACAAAAGAGGAAGAAAAATTTCAAACTTTGACAATTTAATCAATTTAGCTAAAGAAACCGTTGGAAAATTTACGAAATCTGATGAAATAATTATTTCTTCTCTTGCAAGTCAACTTCAGCTTCTCAATAAACAAAAAGAAGAACTCGTAAATCGAATGAAACAATTGTGTTTAGAAAATGCTAGAGATCTGCTTACCATCCCTGGTGCAGGATACATAACCTGTTGCACTATTATTGGAGAAATAGGCAATATTTCCAATTTTCATGGGGCAGATTCCTTAGTTGCTTTTATAGGAATTAATCCTCTAGTTTATCAATCAGGAAAGTACGACCCAAAGGGTTTATCTATTTCCAAGAAAGGATCATCTTATTTAAGAAATGCCATCATTCAAATTTCTCGTTTGATTGTTCAATATGATGAAACTTTCAAACAGTATTTTGAAAAGAAATTAGCTGAAGGTAAACATTACAATGTTGCAATTGGACATGTTTCAAACAAATTAATTCGCGTAATTTATCACGTTCTCAAGTACAAAGAACCTTACAAAAATCAATTGTAATTAACTAATAGCCACTTATAGTTTTCAAAGAACAGCGGATGCTTAAGCTTATTAAGACATCCATTTTCGTTGTGCAATAACTCTCAAACACAACGGATTTTAAGGAACAAACATTTTTAACTTGATTTCTTAATAGTTAGCTCCTAAATATATAAAAAGCGCCCTATTTAAGGACGCTTTAACGTGGTACCACCTTAATTCTCTTACGTAAGTAAGAGCACTTAATTAAGTTATAACGGAACAACCGCGATATTCCTATCGAGCCTAGCAAGCGACAATGATTATTTCTTAGTGAGATGCTTCCACCATCCATCTCTCTCTATAACTAAGAAGATTAATCAACCTCTTGGTCAACGGCTATTAAATTATAGCAATTTCTTTATTTTAATTAAAGAATTTGTGATATTTTTGCTTTAATTTCATCTATTCCAACTTTAGAAAGTGTGGATGCTAAGATGAAATTTTCAATTCCCATCTCAATTTGAATGTGCTTTTTAATCTGGGCTTTTTCACTTTGATTAAGTTTGTCACATTTATTTGCGATAAGAATGAATGGAATGTCTTTGTCTTTGACAAATTCATAGAAATCTTTGTCGTCATTAGACATTTTATGTCTAGAGTCGACAATAAATACAACACCAGCAAGTGAAGGATTATCGAAATAAGTTTCCATCATTTTGGAAAAGTTATCGAGATGTTTTGCTCCACTTGCTGTGTATCCATATCCTGGTGCATCCACTAAATAAAACTTTTCATCAATTTCAAAATAGTTCAATAACTTTGTGTATCCTGGTTTAGAGGATGTAAAAGCCATTTTCTTATTGTTTACTAAAGCATTAATTAAGGAGCTTTTTCCAACGTTTGATTTACCAACGAAAACAACCTCTTTGAGATTCTTTTCTGGTTTTTCAGCATAAGTTGGAGCTGATTTAATGAATTTTGCTTTAGCGAAATTAATCATTTTATTTAACAAATGCTACCTTTAGAGCATCGTCTACATTCTTCATATAAACGATCTTTAAGTTGTCTTTAACTTCCTTAGGAAGTTCATTTACAGCTTTCTTGTTCTCGGCTGGGACAATAATTGTCTTAATGCCGCTGCGAAGAGCTGCAAGTGATTTCTCACGTAAACCTCCGATTGGAAGTGCGTGTCCACGAAGTGTAACTTCACCTGTCATAGCAACTTCATCGCTAACTGGAGATTTAGTGTAGCTAGAAATGATGGCAGTTGTAATTGCAACACCGGCACTTGGTCCATCTTTTGGAACAGCGCCTTCTGGAACGTGGATGTGAATGTCATTTTTTTCAAAAAGTTTTGGATCAATTTTGTATTTTGAAGCATTACTTCTGACGTAAGAATAAGCAATAGTTGCAGATTCTTTCATAACATCACCAAGCTTACCTGTAAGGATAAGACTTCCCTTACCAGGGAAGTAGTTAACTTCAATTGGAAGAATATCACCACCATATTCGGTGTAAGCTAAGCCTGTGACAACACCGACTTGGCCTTTTTCTTCCTTCTTAGAATCTTCGAAAATTGGAGCACCTAAATACTTTTCAACAAGTTCAGGTGTTACTGAAATTTTCTTAACTTCTTTGTTGGTTAAAAGTTCAACGACTGCTTTTCTCATAACTGAAGCAATCTTACGTTCGAGTTCACGAACGCCTGCTTCACGAGTATAACCACGAATGATACGTGTGTAGGCATCCTCACTAAAAGAAATTTGGCGAGCTTTTAAGCCATTTGCAGCAATTTGTTTCTTAAATAAGAAACCTTTTGCAATTTTAACCTTTTCAATCTCAGTGTAAGAATTGACTTCAATAAGTTCAAGTCTATCACGGAGAGGTGCTGGAATATTTTCCAAATAGTTGGCGGTACAAATAAACAAAACGTTGCTTAAATCATATGGTTCTTCAAGATAATTATCGTTGAATGCAAAGTTTTGTTCTGGGTCAAGCACTTCAAGAAGTGCTGATGCAGGATCTCCTTTGT
Organism: Candidatus Fiminaster equi; assembly: GCA_018064745.1. Lineage (GTDB taxonomy): Bacteria > Bacillota_I > Bacilli_A > RFN20 > CAG-826 > Fiminaster > Fiminaster equi. The sequence continues at coordinate 6,976 of JAGHUR010000024.1, read as the reverse complement.
ATGATGATGCGAGTTTGTCGACTTCATCTAAAAGGAAGACTGGATTTGTAACGCCCACACGCTTCATACCTGAAATAATACGTCCAGGCATGGAACCAACGTATGTACGTCTATGTCCACGGATTTCAGCTTCATCAGAAATGCCACCGAGTGAGGCTTTGAAGAATTTTCTTCCAAGTGCTCTAGCGATTGATTTTCCTAGGGAAGTTTTACCACATCCTGGTGGGCCATAGAAACAAAGAATTGGAGCCTTTAAATTACCAGTCATTTTCTTAACTGCTAAGTACTCCACGATACGTTTTTTTACATCAGTAAGACCATAATGGTCTTCATCTAATATTTTCTTAACATTTTCAAGATCATCATTATCTTGAGTTTCTTCAAACCATGGAACGTCCATGAGTGTTTGAATGTAGCTCATAATAAGTGATGATTCGAGTGATGCTTGAGGCATCATTGAAAAACGTTTAAGTTCAGATTTAACTTTCGCTTTAACATGATCTGGATATGGATGTTCCTCAAGACGTTTTTTAATTGTTTCTTCATCTGTGGAACCATCTGGATCATCACCGAGTTCTTTTTTAATAGCGCGAAGTTTTTCTCTTAAAATGTAATCACGTTGTTGTTTTTCGGTTTGTTCTTGAACATCTTTAGAAATATCTTTATCAACTTCAGCTTCTTTTTTGACTTCGTCAATAGCCATCAAAGTGAGCTCTAAACGTTTCTCTAAATCGAGTTCGTTTAAAATTCTCATTCTGCCTTCATCAGTTAATGGGATGTAAGGTGCTAATAAGTCCGGAAGCATGACAGGTTCAACGCCTTTTGTTGTAATTTCATTCATAAGTGTTCTTGGAACAACACCACTAACTTGTGGAGTGTTAACAAGTGCTTGAATGATATTTTTGCAATAAGCGATAACGTGTGTTTCATCTTTGACTTTGTCTTCAATAGAAGTTGCATCTGCTACAAAGTAACCTGTAGCATCAAATGATAAGTTATTAATTTTTACACGTTTTGTGCCAGTAATGTGAACTCTGATGTAGTTCTTCATATTTGAGTATGAAGTAATACGGCACAAAGTGCCGACTTCACATATATCCTTCTGAGTAGGTACTTCAATAGAAGGATCTTTTTGAGCCACAACTAAAAGGAGGGATGAGTTGAGGTCTCTACTTGCATCAATAGCTTTGATAGAAAAATCTCTACCGGCATCAACTTGTATATTTTTCTGTTCAGGGAAAATAACAAATGATTTTGTGATAAGTAATGGTAAAGTCATCTTTGCCATAAATATCCTCCTTTCTAATTAAATAGATTTAATTAAGCAATATTTTCTTTGACTAAGAAGTCTTGAATCTTGCGTTGACGAAGTTCAGCTTTGAATCTGTTCATGTCTTGGCCAAGAATTTCTTTGACTTTCTCGACTGGCATCTTGTAGGTGTCAGCAATTGATTGCATTTCTTTTTCGACGTCTGCATCGCTAACATTAAGTTTCTCTGCTTTTGCGATTTCTTCCATACAAAGGATTGTGCGAATGTTCTTTTCTGCTTCAACCTTCATATTCTTTTCGACATCTTCTGGTTTTTGACCAGTGATTTGATAGTATTGTTCAATTGTTAAACCACGTTGTTGAATTTGATCTTCCATGTTCTTCTTCATGCCAGCAACTTCATCAGCGATGATTTCATCAGCAATAGAAACTTTTGCTTCTTTAACAATTGCATCAAGTACTTTATTTAAAGCATCATTTTGTGCTTTAGCTTCTTTAGAAGCTTTTAATTGTTTTTCTTCGTAAGCTTTTAAGCCTGCTTCATCCTTAACATCTGGAATGTTGAGTTCTTTAATAAGTTCAGCATCAAGTGTTGGAACAACTTTTCCTTTAACTTCGTGGACAACACATTTAAATAATGCTTTTTTGCCTGCGAGTTCTGGAACGTATTGTTCTGGGAATGTGACGTTAACATCAACATTATCGCCTGCTTTGTGACCAATTAATTGATCTTCAAAACCTGGAACAAATGAATTTGAACCTAATTCAAGTGAATAGTTTTCGGCTTTTCCGCCATCGAATTCTTTGCCATCAACTGAGCCAACAAAGTCAATAACAACTGTATCGCCTTTTTCTGAGGCACCGTCTTTGACAACGAGTGAAGCTTGTTGAGCAACGAGTTTGTCGATTGCTTCTTTAACTTCTGCTTCGGTTACCTTAACAGCATCTTTCTTAATTGCTAAGCCTTTATAATTTCCGAGCTTAACTTCTGGTGCTAAGATAACAATGAACTTCAATTGAAGTTCGGAGTCTGAAACTTTAGTAACATCAACACTTGGTCTAGCAAATGGTTGAAGTTTTTCTTCTTTCAAGACTTCATCGAATGCTGGTTGAAGCATGGAATTGATTGCTTCATTGAAGATTGAACCAGTATCAATGTGTTTACGAGCCATTGCTTCTGGAACTGAGCCTTTACGGAAACCTTTAAGTTCAAGATTCTTTGCTAACTTTTTGAAAGCTTTTTCTTGAGCTTCTTTCCAAAGTGCAGTTTCGACGTCGCAAATGACTTCGACTTTTGAATTTTCAAGTTTGTTTACAACTCTTTTCATAATTTATTTCTAATCTCCTTTAAATTACGTAAGTAAGAGTATACAAAAAACTTGTCGCATACGCAACAAGAAAATAGTTATTTAATGTTTTTTGTCTAAAGACAGTTTTGATTAGAATCTAATTTCTGGAGTAGATTGAATTAATTCTTTAATTTTTTGGGCACTTTTAATTAATTCTTCATCATAAGATGAAGTGTCTTCACCAAGATACTCTTTTGCAAGAATGATGAAAATCGTTGCAAGTTTATCGCATCCATCTTTGTAAATGTCATAAGGATAAGAGTCCATAATGTAGCAATTAAGCAAGCCTAATGCCGCTTCTTTTATTGAAACATTTTTATCAGATTTTTCGTCGATTTTTGCTCTTGTTTCTTCGAATTCTTTTCCGGTAAATGGAGGAACAAGTTTTGCAGGATTTACAGTCATAACTTTTTCTCCGTCAAAGACCTTAATTTGAGCATCATATTTGCGGTCAATAAGTAGGAATAATCCGAGCATTCTAAAGTTTGGATGAACGTCTTTACGGAGTAAGAAAATTTTCAGTGAATCAATATAAATATTGATATTATAAGTTTTTAATGAATATAAACATTTTGAAATCAGTCCTTGATCAGTGCTTTTTTCAAGAATGTCATAAATGTCATCAATGTCGATAAGTCTTGCTGCAGGTTTTGTTTGTGGATGTTTAATTTTGTAATCCACTTCTTGCATAAATTCTTCGACTTCTTGAGAGACGTATGGAAGATCTTGATAATGTTTAAGAGCAAGATAAGCTTCATCTAGTAAATCTTTAGAAAAAAGCAACTCAAAATGAAGTTTCATTAATCTAAGTTGATATTTAGTTTCAATAATTGATTGGTTTTTTTCGATTTCATCTAAAGCTTCGTCTGTTTTACCTAAAATTACAAGACAAGCAACGCGCATTAAAAGTTCTTTTGGGTCTTTGCTATCTTTTGTGAGATCCAAAACTAATTGATATTCTTTTTTATTAAATAAAGAATCTAAATTGTCCATGTGCTAAATTATACAACACTATAATTAAAAAGGAAGAACATTAATGTCCTTCCTAATTTTTAAATTAATACCAATGCAAATCCAAGCATCAATCCAATTAAAATCATAAATGCAGGAAGTTTGCTCTTCCACATCAAGATTGATTCTGGTAAAAGTTCACCAAATACAACGTATAACATAGCGCCACTAGCTAAAGCTAGACTGACGGATAATCCTATCTCATTTATACCGCCAACAGCGAAGCCAATAACTGCTCCAATAATGGTTGGCAAACCAGATAATGCTGTAAAAAGAACAGCTTTCCATCTTTTCATTCCACCTGAAACTAGAGGAACAGAAACAGCCATTCCTTCAGGAATATTGTGTAAACCGATAACAATAGCAATAATCATGCCTGAACTTGCTACAATTTTTGATGGATTTTTGGCATAAGTTGCACCGATAACCATACCTTCAGGTAGGTTATGAAGTGCGATAACAATAGCCATAACTAAACCAGCCATGAATAAGCGATTATCGCTTTTTCTATGGTGTTCAAGGTGGTCAGCGTGAATAATTTCGCCTAAATCATCATGAACATCTGGGTGGTCTTCAGAAGTATGTGGAACTTCTTTTTTAAGATGTCTATCAATAAGTTTATTAATGCCAAATACAATTAAGTATCCCAAAACGGTACATCCAATGACTAATGCGATAAACCATGCCTTGTCTGTATGAGGTTGAATTGCTTCATGAAGCAAATCAAAACAAACAACAGCAAGCATTACACCGCCTGCAAAAGATAAAAGCAATGAAACGATTTTCTTAGAATCACGTTTGGTTAAAACACCTATTAATCCGCCAATACCAGTGCCAATAACACCAGCAATAAATGTTACTAATATGATCCAACCTATGTTTTCCATACAAACATTATTATAAATAAAGGAATAAATAAATCAAGTAAAAATTAACTTTGGTTAACTTTTTGTTGTATTTTAAATTTTATTGGTCAATAATTGAATTATGAAACTTTCGCAATCATTTGAAGATTATTTGGAAGCTATTTACGTTTTGGAGATTTCAGATCAGAAAATTAAATCTGTCACAATTTCTAGAATGCTAGATGTTTCAAAGCCTGCGGTTACTAAGGCAATGAATGAGCTTTTTGATGCGAATTATATCGAAAAAACCCCATATTCCCAGATAAAATTGACAAAATCTGGTCGCCAGATTGCTAAAAACGTATATCACAGGCACACAGTCATACGCAATTTCTTGATAAATAAATTAGGTGTCAGTCAAGAGATTGCTGAGAAAGATTGTTGCATGATTGAACATGTTATTTCTCCTGAAACACTTAGAGCGATGGAAAATAATTAAGCAAAAGAAAAGGTCCCACAAGGGACCTGTTTTTATTCAGCTTTTTTAGCTTTCTTTTCTTTAAATAGTAAGATGCCGTTATTCAAACCATTTAATAATGGGAGAATAATGCTAACTACATAAAGAATAATTGCACTTATTGGATAGGTAACTAATCTCTCGAATTGTTGAATTGCACTTAGTGAATTAATTGTTAATGGATAATTGCCTTTTGACATGAAAATCATGTATAAAAGTGAGAACAATGAGTATCCAACTGCAACACACGAGAAGATAAATGTACGCTTACGATTTGCACCATAATACTCGTGAATAATGTAAGTAAGGAAAACAAATGATGGAATTAAAAGTTGAATTAAATAAGGAATTGTAACTGCTCCATCTTGAGATGAATAATAAACTGGAATAAGGACAAAGGCACCGAGTCTTTCAAGTGCATAGACAAGTAAGATTGATAATCCAGCTTCTCTTAATCCATAGAGGATTGTGCCCTTATATGTTTTTTCAATTTTTTCTTCTTTTATTACTTTAGTAATATAAACAACTAAGCCAATACTTCCAAGGATTAATAAAGAGAAAGCAATTGTCATAATTAATGGATAAGCATTGAATACATACGGGCCTACAAATGTATGATAAATTCCAACGCCTGTAAAGATTGATAAGCCTAAGCCAACAAGAGATAATGCCCCCACCACAACTCCATAGTAACGAGCAAAATATAAATCTGTTTCTTTGCGTTTAAAATATCTCCAACCAGCGACAAGAATTATGATTAAAGTAATCATAAATAATATCATTGGAAGGCCACTTAAAGAAACAATATCTAGTGCTTGATGGTTTGCGACAACTGTAAATATTAAGTTAAATGCGTAGAAGGTGATGATGGAAAGCATAAAGATTCCAAGAATAAAGAGAACAAGTTTTGCAGTTTTCATACTATTTGCCCTCCACTTCTGAATATGAATGATAAATGTTTTCAAAAGTTAAATGCCATGGATCACTGTGATCAACAACAATAACTTGTCCACCAAGTTTTGCTGAATCGTAGTAAATTCTATCAGTTGAGTGAACACCAAAACAAAGTGCCACATCTTTCTCGCCTTTAACTTTATAGTTAATAACTGAATCATTTATATGATCATGGGCACAAGAAATGGCAATTGTTGATCCTAATTCCTCAACTTTACTAAATAAATGTGTGTCTGTTGATGGAAGAGGTCCACCGCCAAATTCATCTGTTGTACCTAAAATTACCTTTGCATTTTCTTTTCCATCTTTAGCATCGTTCCATGCGGTAAAAAACTCTGGTAATGGAATATGGAAATACATTGCTGATGGAACTACATGACCTTCATTAGCAGATTCATATTTAACCATTCTTTCATACCAATCAATTTGATCTTGTTTTATAAAATCGTACTCAATTGTGTCAAAGTTATAAGAGTGTGATTCCATAAGGTAAACTTGGAATAAATCCTCATTAACATATTTTTCGCCGTTATGGACTCGATCATAAATATTAATAACAAAATTACTTCTTCCAGTGACATCATCATCTGGTAAATTAATGAATTTTACATTCTTAAATAATTTAGCGTTTGTATCTAAAATTTCTTGAAGATATGTATCAGGGAAATAGCCCTGATCATCATGATTACCATAGGTAAATGTCCATGGAATATTGTATGAATCAATAAAACTAAACAATTTTGTTGCAACGCCCTTATCTGCATAAGTAAAGGAATCACCATTAAGAACAATTAAGTTAGCATTTGCGTCTTTAATTGTTTTGCCAATTAATTTGAAGTGTTTTTCGTAAATATCGCTTTGACTTAAATGGATATCACAGAGTTGAAGGATTCTAAAATCCTTAGTTGTATCTTCCCATTTAACATTAATCTGATAGCTTTCTGCTTCATAATGTCTTTTACCGCTACAAGATGCAAGAAGACATGTAATTAATGGAATAGCGAATAAGATTTTTTTATTCATAATAAAC
>JAGHUR010000021.1 GCA_018064745.1 Candidatus Fiminaster equi | reverse complement strand
CGAGGTCAAAGAGAGTCACCGAGCCTATTTACCATCTCAGTAACTGCATTAAGTTCTAAGCGTAATTCTTGGAGCTCTTTCATCTTATTCCTTATCCTTTGACTCGACATCGACAACGTCCTTTTCCTCAGGTTTTACTGGGGATTCTGCGGGTTTTTCTTCGGTTTTCTCGGCTGGTTTCTTAATTTGAACAACAACATTAAGGAACTTGAAAACTGCCTCGCAAGAAATGTTTTCAAGACATTCTCTAAACAAAGATTGACCTTCATTAACATAGTCTTGAAGTGGGTTTGTATTTGCATAGCTTCTTAAGTGAATACCTTCACGTAATCTTGCCATTGTGTCAATTTGTTTTGTCCAGTTTTGGTCAATAGTTTGAAGTGCTAAATCACGTTCAACTTGTTTTGCAATTTCTTCACCCCATTGTTTACGACGTAAACAATAAACATCATATAAGTAATCGCCTAAATCTTGACCAGCATCTTCAAATGGAGCTTCATCATAAAGCTCTGCTTTAAATGTTCCTTCTGGTAAATATTTTGGTTCGACTGCTGCTTTAAGAAGAGCGGCACTAACTAAACCTTCATTTGAATCTTTTGGAAGAGCAAGTCTTGCTATACAATAACCTGCGGTTCTAAAGAATTCTTCAATCATGTCTGAAATGTCATCTGCATACATGATTGCATCACGTTTCTCGTAAATAGCAACACGTTGTTTAGAAATAACATCATCGTAATCAAGTAAGTTTTTACGAATATCGAAGTTTTGACCTTCGATTTGTTTTTGAGCATTTGTAATAACGGCAGAGAACATTCTTGATTCAAGTGGTCCTTCTCCGAAGGATTCAATACGTTTTTGAATTGATTCTGCTGCGAATCTTTTTAGAAGATCATCATCAAAGCTAACATAGAATCTAGAAAATCCTGGGTCACCTTGACGTCCAGAACGACCTCTTAATTGGTTATCAATACGACGTGATTCGTGACGTTCTGTGCCAAAAACACAAAGACCGCCAAGAGCTTTGACTTCGTCATTAATTTTAATATCGGTACCACGGCCAGCCATGTTTGTTGCAATTGTAATTGCACCCTTTTCACCTGCGTGGGCAATAATGTCAGCTTCGCGTGCGTGGTTTTTAGCGTTCAATGTTTCGTGTGACAAACCTTCTTTATCTAACAATCTTGAAACTTCTTCGGAAGATTCAACGGAAACTGTACCAACAAGAATTGGTTGTCCCTTTTCGTGTCTTGCTTTGATTTCTTTTACAAGTTCTTCAAGTTTTTCTTTCTTATGAGCATAAATGAAATCTATAGCATCAATTCTTTGAATTGGTCTATTTGTAGGAATAGATACAACTCTCATGTTGTAAATCTTTTGGAACTCTTCCTCTTCGGTTTTGGCAGTACCTGTCATACCAGACATCTTCTTAAAGAGTCTAAAGAAGTTTTGATATGTAATTGTAGCCATTGTGACGGTTTCTTCTTTAATTTTGACGTTTTCCTTAGCTTGGATAGCTTGTTGCAAACCATCGGAGTATTCACGCCCTTTAAGAATACGACCAGTAAACTGGTCAATAAGTTGAATTTCGCCATCTTGATCAACCATGTATTCAACATCACGAGTCATAATGTAGTTAGCCTTTAAGGCTTGTTGAATTCTATGTAAATCTTCTTGGTGGGAACCATCGTTAAGGTTTTCAACACCAAAAAGTTGTTCGGCACGTTTGTTACCTGCTTCAGTTAAAGAACAGGTCTTATCTTTGATATCGATTTCAAAATCAACATCTCTTTTGAGCATCTTTGCGAATCTATCATAGACTTGGTAAGAAGATGCGCTTGTTCTTGCTTGGCCAGAAATAATAAGAGGAGTTCTTGACTCATCAATTAAAATTGAGTCGGCTTCGTCAATGACGGCGTAATTAAGACCTCTTAAGACACGTCTAGCTTTAGTGTTAGCCATGTTATCTCTTAAGTAGTCAAAACCAAGTTCTGAGTTTGTTGAATAACAAATATCACATAAGTGTTGTTGTTGTTTTTCTTGAGTTGTTAAGTCATGGATATTACATCCAACTGTTAAACCTAAGAATCTATAAACTTGGCCCATCCACTCAGCATCACGTTGAGCAAGGTATTCGTTAACAGTTACTACGTAAGCACCTTCGCCTTGAAGAGCGTTTAAGTAGATAGCCATTGTGGCGGTTAAGGTTTTACCTTCACCTGTTTTCATTTCGGCAACATCGCCATCGTGCATAACTAATGCACCAATAACTTGTACCTTATAAGGAAATTGTCCTAAAGTTCTCTTAGCAGCTTCACGAGCTACGGCCATGGCTTCATATTTAATATCATTAAGGGTTTCGCCCTTTGCTAATCTATCTTTAAAGTAAGGCGTTTTATCACGAAGTTGATCATCTGTTAATGCAGCCATCTCTTTTTCGTATGCTAAAACCTTATCAGCTTCTTTGCTGTAGTGTTTGAGTACTCTTTCATCGACTCTAAATAGTTTTTCAATAAAATTTGCCATAGTTTTTGCTCCTTATGCGGACAATTTAGTATTCTACCATATATAAATGGTATATCAACATAATTATTATTATAATTTTGCAAAAGAAAGAATATTTGCTAAAATAAAGATGTTGGTGATTGACCGCCTTTGGTGGAATCGTAGCCAACAACTAGAAGCAACTGACAATTTACCAACGATTGGTGTCAGTTGTTTTTTATTAATTGTCTTGACAATTGTTTGCTTTTTTTCATTTAATATTTGCATCGGTACAAATGAGACTTGAAAAAGTAGCTTCGTTACCGATTTTTTATTTTTCTGGGATACCTCAGTTTACTTTCCTATTGACTAAATTTTTATTTAATGATTAAATTTAAGGACTCACATATTGTGAGGTTGTCTACGGTTGCGGAATGTCACCATTGCTCGCAGTAATACGTGGACTTTTTTAATGCTTTCTTGTTTTATTTTTTATAAATTCTTTAACACGTTCTGTGTCAATATCTGATAGAGAATAATCTAATAAAATATCCCCAAAATTTTCTTTTACATCATATTCAACTTTCCTTCTAAGATAATTTCCGGTATCTTCGTTTAGTTCATATGGATTTTTATTAGGAAGACGATTTCCATATTTATCGAGTTGGGGATTATCAATAAGTGGAAAATTGTTGTGTCCTTTACCTTTTGCTTTTGAATGCGTGAGACCCATAAATCCAAATTCCTCGTGATCTTCATCAACAATTAATTTTGGATGTCTTGTTTTTTTCTTTCCTTGCGGTACTTTGTATTTTCTAAATTCAAACATAATTATCTCCTATCCAAATCAATGGTTTTTGACATCAATAAAACCTTTATTTTCTTTGGGTGTTTTTGACCAACTAAATTTATCATTGTTTTGACTGTAGATCCTGTCGTAAAAACATCGTCTATGATTAGAACTTTTTTATTTGAAAAATCTATATCATCAATGACTAAAACATCCTTAATATTTTTTCGTTCTTCAGAAGTTAAATCTGCTTGCTTAACTTTCTTGGTTTTGTGAATACATTTTTCCATTTTTAAATTAAGCACAGAAAACATTTCTTCAACGTGATTAAATCCTCTTTCTTCATCAGCTTCTTCAAATGATGGAGCTGGCACCATAATGTAACCATTAAACATAATGTTTAGATAATTCTTATAGTATTCTAAAAATATGGTTCTAAGTTCATAATCTTTACAGCCTTTAAATTGATACAACATCTCTTGAACTTTTTGGTTATAATAGAAAATATTTAAGCATTGAATTCCCTCAAATTTAAACTCGTTAAATGCGGGTTTCAATTCAAGCAAACAATCATGACAAATTGAAATATTTATCGATAGCAAATTATGAAATGTTGCTTCATTCTCAATTGTCTTAAAACACACCTTACAAATTTGTGTTTTTTGACTTGATTGTTCCGATTGCTTTTTTAATCTCGTCTGTTTCATTATTGACGAGAAAAATAACTTCACCTTCTGGAGCATCTATTTTCCTCCCTACTCTACCTGAAATTTGTATTAAAGCTTGTGAATCATAAAGTTTGTTGTCTGCATCAAAAATGACAACTTGCAAATCTTTAAAAGTCACACCTCTTTCTAAAACTGCGGTAGTTACTAAAAATTTGTATTTTCCTTCTTTAAAATCTTGAATTTTCTTACTTCTGTCTTTGCATTTTGAATGCACAAAGGTTCCGTTCTTTAATTTCAAACTTAGGATTTTATAAACAAATTCACACCTATCGATTGTAGGCGCAAAAATGAACACAACTTTATTTTGAAAAAAGAATTCTTCAAGTTTCTTAATCAGCCAGTAGAATTTTAAAAAACCATACCTTTTTACAACGGTTGGAACAGGCAGCGGGTGTCGGTGAAAACGCGTATTTAACTCCAAAATCGCCATGTTTTCCCGGCTAAAATAGTCTAATGCGTCTTTTGGAGGAGTAGCAGACATCATAACAATATTTCCCCTAACCGCTCTAAAAAACATCTTGCTTAAAAGTGGGTCTCCTTTGAATGGAAACGCATCAATTTCATCAAGGACAATCAGGTCAAAATAATTCTCATATCGATACAATTGATGCGTAGTTAAAACAACAATGTCTGCTTCTAGCTTGTCGGTATGTCCTCCATATAAAGAAATTACAGTATTTGTTGGGAACACTTCTTTGATTCGATGGTAAAGTTCTATAACAACATCACGTCTTGGAACTGCAAATGCCACATTTTTGCCTTGTGATAAACATGTTGCAATTACGTGATACACCAATTCGGTCTTGCCAGCACCGCAAACTGCATTAATCAATGTATCTTTTTTGTGTTTCCAATTATCAACAACCGCATCCGATATTCTTTTTTGGTCTTCAGAAAGGGGGTAGCCTAGTTTCAAAACTACGGCTCCTGGATCAATGTGATGTTTCTCTGCTTGCTTGCCATTCATGGATATGCAAAAACGACAGTACGGAACCCCGTTTCTGTATCCAATATATTTTGGATTTTTGTTCCCACAGCGTGGGCAAATAAAAGAAATCCCCATATAAGTATATACAGGGGAATTTCTCGATTTCGCTGAAATTAATTTTTGTTAAAAATATTTATTTTTAAAAAATTTTTATTCTATTTCATTAACTCTTCTTTCGTGGCGTCCGCCTTCGAATTCAGTAGATAAGAAAATATCGACTCTTTTTAAGACGTCTTCAAGAGCCATAAATGATGCTCCAAATGCAATCATATTTGCATTATTGTGTTGTCTCATAAGTCTTGCTACATCATCATTGTATGCAATGCCTGCGCGAACACCTTTAACTTTGTTAGCAGCAATTGCAATTCCTTCACCAGATGAACAAACAAGGATACCAAAATCTACTTCTTTGTTTGCAACTTTCTCTGCAGCTGCTTTTCCAAAGATAGGATAATCACAAGAATCAAGTGAGTGTGTGCCACAATCGACAATTTCATGGCCTTTTGCTGCTAAATATTTCTTAATTTCTTCTTTATATGCGTAACCTGCGTGGTCGCTTGCAATAGAAATTTTCATTATTTGTTCTCCTTTTCGATGACTTTTTTAATTTCATCAATTGTTACAACACCCTCTCTAAACACGTGGGTGTAATCGTCTTTTACCAATACTACCGTTGAAGGGGTATTACTAATTGAGTGACCTTCAATAACGGCTTCAATTTCGTTTTTGAAGACCATTTCTACTTCCTTGGCGGATGTTGCTGGTTCTTCGCCGCTCCTATTTGCACTTGGCACAAGGAGAGGTTTTTCGGTTTTTCTAATTAAATCTCTTATAAGAGGATAATCTGCAATTCTAATACCAATATTGCCTTCTTGAGAAACACACCATGAAGGTAGGCCTTCCTTAGCTTTTGTAATCATTGTAAACTGACCTGGCATAAATGCTTTTACTAAGGCTTTAGAAACGTTTGTGAGCTCTGCATATTTTTCAATTTCTTCTGGATCTGCAAGCATCAAAGTAAATGGTTTTTCTGGCGGTCTTCTTTTGACTTGAACGAGCCAATCATAAGCTTTCTTGTTGTCATAGACAACACCTAATCCAAAAACTGTTTCAGTTGGAAATGCAATTAAGCCACCGTTTTTAAGAATTTCTGCAGCTTCATCAATTTGAGATTGTCTTAAAATTTTCATAATTAAATTTTACTACCTTATCCTGAGAATTAAAATTCTTTCTTTTCCGTTAATATCTTTTCTAAAAACATATTGAACATTTTTAAGGGTTTTGTGTATCAATTCAATAAGCTTATCTTTTATGTCGTAACCAATCTCAAAAACACATAACATTTCTTTATTTTTAATTAAAGGAAGTTTTTTAAATATATCTTCATAAACCTTAAGGTTTTCATCTGCAAAAAGTGCTAAATGAGGTTCATATTTCAAAACTGATTCATCGACATCTTCTTTCTTTAAAATATAAGGCGGGTTGGCAACAAGTAAATCAACTTTTGCACCTGCCTTGACTAGTTCATCGCAAGCATTGCCAACAAAGAAATTTGCAATTACATCATTTCTAACACAATTTTTCTTTGCAACTTCAACTGCGTCGCCCGAAATGTCCGACATGAACAAGTATCTAACTTTTAATTTTTTAGCAAGGCTTATTCCCATTACTCCAGAACCACAGCAAATGTCTGCAACATTAAGAACTTTATCGCCAAAAACTTGCAAGGCTCTGATGTAAGCTTGAGCAACAACTTCTTCAGTTTCTTGACGTGGAATTAGAACACGATTATCAACATAAAAATCGTGTCCCATAAATTCAGTTTCACCAAGAATGTATTGAACAGGTTCTCCAGCTAAAAAACGCGAGAAATCACGGGAAAATCCCTCAAAATCTCGAACATTTTCGTGTTTGTGAATATAAAAACCAGACATCGATTTGATACCGTTATTGTGACATAAAAGTATACGCACAGATATCTCATCGACCTCTGGATTTTTGAGTTGTTTTATTGATTGTTTGTAGGCCTCTTCTAATGTCATTTTTCTTGTTCACCAAGCATCTTCATTTCTTGGTCGTAATGTTGAAGTGCATCAAGAACTTCATCAAGATCGCCTTCCATAACTCTATCAAGTTTTTGAATTGTAAAACTAATTCTGTGGTCGGTGACACGGTTTTGAGGATAGTTGTAAGTTCTAATTTTTTCACTTCTTTCACCAGTACCAACTTTTAATTTACGTTCATTGCCAACTTTTTCGTCTTGTTCTTCTTGAAGTTTAGCGAAAACTTTAGCACGCAACATTTGTAAACAAATTTCTCTATTTTGAATTTGAGATTTTTCAATTTGGCAAGATGCAACGACACCGGTTGGGATGTGGGTCATACGAACAGCAGATTCTGTTTTATTAACGTTTTGTCCTCCAGCGCCTTGAGATCTATAAGTATCAACTTGAACATCGTTCATGTTGATTTCAACATCAATTTCTTCCATTTCTGGCATAACAAGAACTGTTGCGGTTGACGTATGAATACGTCCTGCTGCTTCTGTCTTCGGAACTCTTTGAACACGGTGAGCACCTGATTCAAATTTTAATCTTGAATAAACATTGTCTCCTTTAACCATGAATGAGATTAAAGAGAAACCTCCTGCTTCAGATTCGTTTGCATCAAGAATTTGAATTTTCCAACCTTGGTGTTCGGCGTATCTTGTGTACATTCTGAATAGGTCGCCTGCAAAGATGTTTCCTTCATCACCACCAGCAGCTCCACGAATTTCGACAATGATGTTTTTGTCATCATTTGGATCTTTTGGAAGCAACATAATTTTTAAATCTTCGCAAAGCTTTGCTTCTTCATCTATTAAGCGTTTATGTTCACTATGACCAAGTTCAACAATGTCTGGATCTTGGTCATTAATCATTGCTTCGGCATCTTTAATATCTGAAGCAATTCTTAAATATTTTTCGTAGGCTTCAACTACCGGTTCAAGGTTAGCTCTTTCTTTAGAAAGGTCACGAAAACGACGCATGTCTTTCATGACGTTTTCATCACATAATTCTTTATCGACTTCTTGAAGTCTAACCTTCGAGACTTCGAGTCGTTTTAACATACTTTGTTCCATAAGCGCCAAGATTATAACACAAACACGAGTTTGAATAAAGAGAAACAATCTTTAATTAATATAGATATTAAAATGCTTTATTTTAAAGGCAAAAAGTTATAAAATCTAACTCGGTACAAAATTATGGCATATAAAGCATTATACAGAACATATCGTCCACAGACATTTGAAGAAGTCGCAGGACAAAAACACATTATTAGAACTTTACGCAACGCTTTAGCGACAAACAAAATTGCTCACGCTTATCTTTTCTGTGGCCCAAGAGGTACAGGAAAGACAACAATGGCAAAACTCTTTGCAAAAGCATTAAATTGTGAAGAGGGAATTGGCCATCAGTGTAACAAATGTTCTAACTGTTTAGAAGTAATTGAAGGATCTCATCCAGATGTCATCGAAATCGACGCTGCATCAAATAACGGCGTTGAGCAAGTTCGTGACCTTATTGACAAAGTCAATTACTTACCACTCAAAGGAAAATACAAAGTTTACATCATTGATGAAGTTCATATGATGACTACTAACGCTTTTAACGCGTTACTTAAAACATTAGAAGAACCTCCAGCACATGTTATTTTCATTCTTGCTACAACAGAGCCTCACAACATCATTCCAACAATTCTTTCTAGATGTCAACGTTACGACTTTACTAAAGTAAGTGATGGAGATATCGAAGAAAGAATGATGACAATTCTTGAAAAAGAAGGCGTTCAATATGATAAAGAAGCTATAAGAGCAATTATCTCTTTAGCAGATGGCGGAATGCGTGATGCTTTATCAATTCTTGACCAAATTCTCGCATATTCAAATAACACATTAAGTGTTGATGATGTCTATTCTATTTTTGGACTTCTCTCAACAAAAGAGAAAGTTAATCTATTAAAGGATATCAATTCAGGAGAAGTTACTAGAACTTTAGGTAAAGTAAAATCATTCACTGAAGCTGGTATTGATATTAAACGTTTAACTGAAGATTTATTAGAAATCCTTAAAGATGTTCTTATCTATAAGAAGACTCAAGATGAAAATGAATTAACAAAGTTAAGCGAACAAGACGCTTCTGCTTTAGCAGATGCAATTTCGTTGCACAAAATTCACGAAATGATTGGTGCTTTCTTAAAATTACAACTAGATTTCAAGACAGCAAGCAACATTAAAACAATGTTCGAAATTGCTTTATTAAAGTTATTAACTTCTGAAGAGATTAAGGAAGTAAAACCTATTCAAAAACAAGTTGGTGCACAACCTGCACAAGCACCAGCGCCTGCTCCTACACCTGAACCTAATGTTGAAAAACCAAAGCCAGTTGTTGAACAAGCACCAGTTGCTGCACAACCACAACCAAAGGTTGAAACGCCTATTGAAGATGCAAAGAAAGCTCCAGATTGGTTATTTGATGAAGATGATCAAAAGAAAAATGTTGAAGCTGATGGCGCTAGATATGAACTTGATGATGAAACAATCATTAAATTAATGGTTGTTGGTGACAAAGAATTGCGTCATAACATAGTTGCTAGATGGGATGAACTTGATAATTACTTAGGCCACCCAACACTTGGCGATTTAGTTGCAATCCTTAAGGATGGAACTCCATTTGTAGCAACCAAAAATGCCTTGATTTTACAATACGATTTTGAAAAATTAGCATCCAAAGTTAATGTAAAAGTAAATTCAGATAGAATTTCAGACATACTCAAGAAAATGCTTGGAAGAGATGTGTTTGTCTATGCGGTTTCTAGAAGCGAATCAGTAAGATTACTTACTGCTTATCAAAACTTAAGACAAATTTCAAAACTTCCATTACCAAGAAATATAAATATTCAATTGGAGGATTTACGCAAATGAATATGCAACAAATGTTGATGCAAGCACAAAAGATGCAAAGAGAACTTCAAAAAGCTCTTGATGCTTTGCACGAAAAAGATTTTACAGTTTCCAAAGGCGGTGCAGTCACCGTTGTTGTTAAAGGAAGCAAAAAAGTTTCATCAATTTCTGTTGATCCAGACGCATTCGATGCAGACAACAAAGAAATGGTAGAAGAAATGATTGCTTTAGCAATTAATGAAGCGATTGATCAAATTTCAGCAGAAGAAGCAGAAATTAATCAAAGAATTACAGGAAGATCCGGCGGATTATTTTAATGAAAGAACTTAAGAGCATTACAAAGTTAACCGATTCATTCCAAAGACTTCCAGGAATTGGTCATAAAACAGCCGAAAAAATGGCTTACCAAGTCCTAGAAATGAATGATGATACTGTCGAGTACTTTTCAAATGCTCTTAAAGAAGTAAAACAAAAAATACATCACTGTCCAATTTGTGGTGCTTACACCGAAAACGACATCTGTGATGTCTGTGCTGATGAAAGTAGAGACAAAACAAAGGTTTTAGTTGTCTCATATCCAAAAGACGTTATTGCTTTTGAAAAGATTGGCTCATTTGATGGCGTTTACCACGTTTTAGGAGGGGTTTTAAGCTCAGTTAATGGAGTTGGTGTGGATGACTTAAACATCGCTCAATTATTCAATAGAATAAAAGAGCAAAATGTTTCAGAAGTTATTATCGCAACAAATCCAAACACTGAAGGAGAAACCACCGCTTTATACTTAGCAAAAATTCTTGAACATACTAATGTAAAAGTTACAAGAATTGCATATGGTTTACCACTTGGTGGCCATTTAGAATACGCAGATGCTCTTACTTTAAGTAAAGCTCTTGAGGGAAGAAAGAAAATTTAGAGGTAGAAACTATGTTTGTTACTATTGAAGGTACTGAAGGAAGCGGAAAGTCTTCCGTTGTCGCAGAAGTTGTGAAACTTCTTGAAAAAGACGGCGAAATTATCGTCAGAACACGTGAACCTGGTGGAACACCAATTGCAGAAGAAATTCGTAATGTTATCTTAGATAAAAAGAACACAGCAATGGATTCTATGACTGAGGCTCTTCTTTATGCTGCTTCAAGAAGACAACACTTAGTTGAAAAAGTTTGGCCTTTATCAAAAGAAGGCAAGATTGTTATCTCCGATAGATTTTTAGATTCTTCACTTGCATATCAAGGCGGAGCAAGAGGCCTTGGTATTGATAAAATTCTTGCTTTAAACCAATACGCTACTGATGGATTCTATCCAGATTTAACTTTGTTATTTGACTTAGATCCAAGAATTGGTCTTGCACGTATTGCAGCAAATAACAATAGAGAAGTAAATCGTTTAGATTTAGAAAAAATTGAGTTCCACGACCAAGTTAGACAAACTTTCTTGGATCTCGCAAAAAGATTTAGTGATAGATATGTTGTCCTTGATGCATCTAAACCTTTTGAAGAGGTTGTCCAAGATGCCTATAAGGCAATTAAAGATAAATTAGCAAAATGCAAATAGAAAAATACTTAGTAGAATATCAACCAGTTATACATAAAACATTTGTTAATGCATTAGAAAACAAAAAGCTTTCTCATGCTTATCTACTAAGTGGTTCTATCGGCATGCCTCTAAAAGAGACCGCTATTTATCTAGCAAAATCAATTCTTTGTGATGACCCAAGACCACTAGCTTGCAACAATTGCATTACATGTGCACGAATTGATGAGGGCAACTACCCAGACTTAATGGTCTTCGATGGCGAAGAAGGAAAAATTAAAAAAGGCGATATTGAAAAAATCACCACAAGTTTTGATAAAACCGCGCTTGAAGAAAAGGGTATTATGATCTACATCCTTCATCTTGTCGAAACAATGACTCCAATTGCAGTTAACTCATTACTTAAATTTTTGGAAGAACCAGGAAAGAACATTTTTGCCTTCCTAACAACCGAAAATGAAACAAAAGTTTTACCAACAATTATTTCTAGAACTCAAGTACTAAGATTTAGAGAAATTGATAGAGACAAAATCATAAAAGATGCGGTTTTTGATGGGGTTTTTGAAGAAGATGCCCAGATTTTGAGCGGATTTTACAATGATTCAAACACTATTAAAGAAGTTACTTCGAGCAAAGAATATGAGGTTGCAAAACAAGCACTTAATGATCAACTCGAAAGCCTTTGCATGTCACCGGATGATGCTATATTTTCTTGTCAAAAATTAATCATTCCCGCGCTTAAATCTCAAGACACTGCAAGGCTTTATATAAAAATGTTGACTGAAATTTTTAAAGATTTACTTAATTTATCAGTAAATGAAAGCATAACATTAAAAAGTTATGATAATATATTACATGAGCTCTTAAACCACGTGACTCACATTGATAAATCACTAATTATGTTAATGTCATCACTTAAAAAGCTCGATTTAAATGTAAACACTGGTCTTTTATTAGACCACATAGTATATGAAATTACTAAGGAGGGAAAATAATGGGAATTACACATTATGTTGGTATTAAATTTTCTAACTCCGGAAAAGCTTATTTCTTCGGAACTGAGTTTCCTGATTTAAAAATTGGCCAAAAAGTTGTTGCTGAATCAGTTAGAGGCATGCAACTTGGTGAAGTCGCAACAGAAGTTTACGACATTTCGAAATATAAATCTGATTTAGAGTTAAAACCAATGCTCAGAATCGCAACTGAAGACGATATTATTCTTCATGATGAAAATATTAAACGTGCTAAAGCAGCACTCATCACTGCAAATAAAGATATTGCTGAATTAGGTCTTGAAATGAGGCCAATTGATGCAGAATTTGCACTTGATGGTTCAAAAATTACCATCACTTATGTCGCTGATGAAAGAGTTGACTTTAGAGAATTACTAAAAGTATTAGCTTCTAGATTCCACTGCCGTATCGAATTACGTCAAGTCGGCTCTAGAGATAAAGCAAAAATTGTTGGTGGATTAGGAATGTGTGGCTTAGAGCTTTGCTGTAAGCAATTCCTTGGTCAAATGGAAGGAATTTCTATCAACTTAGCAAAAAATCAAATGCTTTCACTAAATATTCCTAAGTTAAGTGGTCACTGTGGCAAACTCATTTGCTGTTTAGCATATGAAGATGATGCTTATACCGACCTTAAAAAAGACTTCCCACCACTAGGAACATTATACGAAAGAGATGATGGAAAAATCTGGAAGGTTACTTCCTACAACGTCTTCTCAAAACACGTCAAAATGGTCTGTGAAAATGACTTTGAGTTCGTTCCATTAGACGTCGCAAAACAAATGAAGAGAGTTCGTAAATAAAATGAGATCACTAAACTTTGATTCCACAAAACCACTCCTCTATCTTGTTTCGACTCCAATTGGCAATATGCAAGAAGTTTCGCCTCGTACTTTAGAGGTTCTTTCAAGCGTTGATTTAATTGCTTGTGAAGACACTAGAGTCACCGGAAAACTCCTACAAATCCTCGGTATTTCCAAGAATTTAGTGTCAATTCGCGAACATAATGAGGTTTCAAGTTCACAAGAAATTGTAAAGAAAATTTTAGCTGGAACCAAAGTTGCTTACATGTCAGATGCAGGTTATCCATGTATTTCAGATCCAGGCGCAAAACTAGTAAAAATTTGTCTCGAAAATGAAATAAATGTAACCACCATTTCTGGTCCAAACGCAGCATTAAATGCTCTTTGTGCGTCGGGACTTTGTGGCGATCATTTTTATTTCCATGGATTCTTGTCTGCAAAAGAGTCTGAGAGGCTCGAAGAACTAAGAAATTTGCATTCAAGAAAAGAAACATTGATTTTCTACGAGGCACCTCACCGCATTTCTAAGACTTTGCAATCACTTTTTGATATTTTTGGAAATAGAAAAGCTTGCATTGCTAGAGAGCTTACCAAAAAACATGAAGAATTTATAAGAATGTCTCTTGAAGAAATGTTAAAACTAGATCCAGAAACTTTAAAAGGCGAAATGGTTATTGTTGTCGAAGGTTCAAATGGTGAAGAACAGCCAATAATTGGTGACAACGATATTATAAATATGGTTAAAACCTTTGTTGAATCTGGAATGTCTACTAAAGATGCAATTAAAAAAGTTTCTGAAATGACTCAAGTTAATAAAAACCACATTTATAAATTAGTTCATTTGAACTAGGAGCAAAATTATGTCTAAAGCACAAAAAATTATTGTTTCAACATTGTTGCTTGCAAGTGTATTTGCATCCGGTTGTTCTAAAGGCGATGAAATTATCAAAATTCATACAGATAATGCTCCTCAAGCAATTGGACCATATGAACAAGCTGTTGTTGTCATTGAACTACCCCCACTTAAACATTAAATGTTTTGAAGATGGGGGATTCCTACTCAAGAATCCTTTGGATTCAGCATCAATAGGCTAACCCCGTAGTTCCTACGGTTTGGTGGAATACCACTATTGTTTTTGAAGTACTAATCTAATTCCTTCTTTTTTGATATTGATTGCAGCGTTAATATCTCTATCATGCTTTTTACCACATATAG
>JAGHUR010000020.1 GCA_018064745.1 Candidatus Fiminaster equi | reverse complement strand
ATATTATATAAAATAATATCCATCTTAAATCTCCCAAATTCCTAATTTATGATAGAAAAAAGTGCTTATATTTTCAACATTTATTTTGTTATAATCAATTTCTAGAAATTGAGAAAGGTAATAAGAAATATGGCAGAAAATGTAGCAAAATCATCCTATACCGCTGCCGATATTGACCTTTTAGAAGGCCTTGCTGGAGTCAGAAAAAGACCAGCAATGTACATCGGATCAACCAACCTTACTGGTGTCCATCACTTGGTTTGGGAAATCGTTGATAACGCTGTCGATGAAGCTCTTAGCGGTTACGGAAATACAATCAAAATCACCATTTACAAAGATGGTTCTTTAGGCGTTGAAGATGAAGGAAGAGGAATTCCTGTCGATATACATCGACAGACTGGTATGCCAGCAGTCCAATTAATCTTCACAACCTTACACTCAGGTGGTAAGTTTTCAAATAAGGCTTACACATCTAGCGCTGGCTTACATGGTGTCGGTTCTGCTGTCACAAATGCCCTTTCTGAATACTGCGATGTCACGGTTTACAAAGCCGGACAAATCCATCACATTCGTTTTGAAGATGGTGGAAAACTTGTTACTCCTCTTGAAGTTCTTGGTAATACCAAGAAGAAAGGTACAACTGTACGTTTCAAACCTGACTCAAGAATTTTCTCAACTGTCGATTTCAAATACGACATTATTGCAAACCACATACAAGAAAGTGCCTTCCTTTTGAAAGGTGTAAAATTCGTCTTATCTGATGAAAGATCAGGAGAAAAAGTCGAGTTTTGCTATAACGATGGTATAAAGGAATATATAGGTTCACTTGAACAAAATAAAAAGACCCTTGGCGATATCATTGCATTTGAAGGTGTTGAAGACTCTATATCTTTAGATATAGCATTGCAATACGCTTATGAAGATTATGGCGAAAATATCTACTCATATGCAAACAATGTTAGAACTAGAGATGGTGGAACTCATGAGCAAGGATTCCGTCAAGGTTTAACAAAAGCAGTGAATGATTATGCTGAAGAAAACGGATTGCTTAGAAATAAGCAAAAACTTGATGGCAGTGATATTCGTGAAGGTTTAACTGCAATTATTTCATTAAAAATACCTGAGGAAAAGCTCGAATATGAAGGACAAACTAAGCAAAAATTAGGAACTCCAGAAGCTTTACCAATCCTTTCTAACTTCATTTATAATAACTTTAGTTATTATCTTGCTGAACATAAAGAGTTTGCAGTCAATTTGATTAAAAAATGTCAAGATTCTATGACTGCTCGTGTTGCAGCAAGAAAAGCAAGGGATGAAGCACGTAGCAAAAAGACAGTAAAACAAGATATTGTTTTGTCTGATAAATTAACTCCAGCAGCAAGTAAAGATTACGACAAAAATGAACTTTTCATTGTTGAAGGTGATTCTGCTGGCGGAACAGCCAAAAAGTCACGTGATAGAATGCATCAAGCAATCTTACCACTACGTGGTAAACCACTTAATACTTTTGGCCTTGGTTTAGACAAAGTACTTAAGAATGAAGAATGTGCAACACTCATAAACACCATTGGATGTGGTGTTTTGGAGAATTGTAATCCAGATAACTCACATTATGGAAAGATCATTTTCATGACAGATGCTGATACTGATGGAGCACATATTCAAACCTTACTTATTACATTTTTCTACAACTTTATGAGACCATTAATTCTCAAAGGAAAGGTGTTCGTTGCAATGCCTCCATTATACCGTGCAAGCAGAGAAATTAAAGGCAAAGAAGTTTACAAATACGCTTGGGATGACGAGGGTCTAGCAGACGCTAAAAAAGAGCTCGGTGGCAGCCCAAGAGTTAACAGATATAAGGGTCTCGGCGAGATGAATGATGACCAGTTAAAAGAGTCCACAATGGACCCAAAAACAAGACAACTTTTGAAGGTCACAATTGAAGATTCAGTGCTTGCTGAACAAAGACTTATTACCCTTATGGGTAATGACCCAGCACAAAGACGTGATTGGATTGAAGAAAATATCAATTTCAATGAGGTCGATTCATTTATTGACGAGGTGAAGTAATATGGCAAGAAAAAATAACACTTTAGTCGAAGAAGAAATCATTGAAAACATCCATAGCGAAACACTTGAAGAAATCATGGGTGATCGTTTTGCAACTTACGCAAAATATGTCATTCAAGATCGTGCAATTCCAGATGCTCGTGACGGACTCAAACCGGTTCAAAGACGTATCATTTATGCCATGTATAAAGCTGGTAATATTTTTGCTCGTCCAACAGTCAAATGTGCTCACACAGTTGGTAAAGTTATGGGCGAATACCACCCACATGGCGACTCCTCAATCTATGAAGCATTAGTTAGAATGTCTCAAGATTGGAAAAATAATAATCCACTCATTGCCTTCCAAGGCAATAATGGCTCAATTGATGGTGATGGCCCAGCCGCTTACCGTTACACTGAGTCAAAATTATCACAAATAGCAGAAGAAATGATTCGTGACATCGATAAAGACACTGTTGATATGGCTCTTACTTTCGATGACTCATCATTTGAACCTGTTGTTTTGCCATCAAGATTCCCAAATCTTCTTGTTAACGGTACCGAAGGTATCGCTGTTGGTATGGCAACAGATATTCCAACTCATAACCTCAAGGAGGTTATTGAAGCAATCATCTATCGTATTAATCATGTTAGAGTTGAGCCTTTAGATTTAATGCAATTCATCAAAGGACCAGATTTCCCAGGTGGTGGAATTATCTATTCATCAAATGGTCTTACTGATATGTACACTCAAGGACGTGGCAGAATTGAGATTGCAGCTAAAGCTGAAGTTGTGGATACACCAAAAGAAAAAGCAATTATTGTAACTGAAATTCCATATAAGACTGTTAAAATCGATTTAGTTCACGAAATTGATATGTTAAGACATAATAATGTCTTACCAGGTATTGCAGAAGTTCGTGATGAATCTGATAGAAATGGTATTCGCATTGTTATTGAGGTTAAAAAAGAAGCAAAAATCGATGTTATTTACAAATATTTGATGACAAAATCAGGTTTGAAGGCTAGCTACTCAGCTAACATGGTGGCCATTGTAAATGGCTCACCAAAGACCATGAATTTACTTGATTTTGTTGATTGTTATATTAATCACCAAGTCGATGTAATTACACGTCGTTCAACCCATGATTTAGAAAAATCAAAATCACGTTTAGACATCGTTAATGGACTTATCAAAGCTATCTCAATTTTGGATCAAGTTGTTGAAGTAATTCGTGGTTCAAAAGACAAACAAGACGCTAAGTTAAATCTTCAAAATAAGTTTGGATTTAGTGATGCTCAAAGTGAAGCTATCGTTATGTTACAACTTTATAAGTTGTCTAACACTGATATTACTATATTAGAGAATGAAAAGAAGGACCTTGAAAACAACATAGAATTCCTTAACGGAATCCTTGAAGATCGTAATAAACTTAATAGACTTCTTATCAGTGATTTGAGAAAGATTTCTAACGCTTATGGTGTTGAGAGAAAAACTCAAATTATCGAGAAGGATGGTAACCAACAAATTGATGTTCGTGACCTCATTGCAAAAGAAGAGGTTGTCCTTGCAGTTACTCGTGATGGTTATATCAAACAATCATCTATCAAATCATACAAATCAAGTGGTGATAATCCGCTTCCAGGTTTGAAAGATGGTGATGTTTGTGTCTATAGTGGCAATGCTATGACAACAGACTTCCTAATTTGTTTTACAAATTTAGGAAATTTCCTTTACATTCCAGTTTATGAAATAAAATCATGTAAATGGAAAGATGAAGGTAGTCACATTAACTATTTAATTAATTTAAATCCTAATGAAAAAATAGTGCGTGCATACGTGATAGAGAAATTTAGAGATGATTTGTTCTTTGTTTTAATCTCAAAACATGGTCAAATCAAACGTTTATCCTTACAGGATTTCTCAGTAGTTCGTTATTCTAAACCTCTCATCTGTATGAAGCTATTATCTGATGATGAACTTGCAGATGTTGCATTCACTGACGGAAACTGCGATATGATGATCTTTACAAGCGACGGAAACGCTACATTCTACAACGAAAATGAACTTCCAGCTGCAGGCATGAGAAGCGGCGGTGTAAAAGGCATTTCAAAGCTTGGTCAAGCAGAGATTGTTAATATTATTGCTTATCCAAAAGATAAGGTTGATGGAAAAGTTTGCTTAATTACTGACAAAGCTTGTATCAGAATTTATGATCCAGAAAAGACCAATTTAGTGAACCGTTTAGGCAAACCAAGTCAAGTCTTCAAATCATTCAAATCTGATGAGCATAAACTTGTCTATGCATTTAGACTTGATACTTCAATCGAAAAGAATTTGATTCATTTCTTAACAAATATGAAAGCAATACAAGACATTGAAGTTAATGATTATCATTTAACTCCAATGGATTACTATTGCCACGAATCAGTAAGCATTGGTAAGAAAAATAAACTTGAAATCCCATTTATTGAAGGAAAGGATAGAATCCTTGCCTCAACTGAATCTCATGCTATTATTGTGCCAGAAGAAGAGAAGGTTCAAGAAGAACAAATTGTCGGACAAGTTCCTTCTAAGAAGGAAGAACTGGATGAACCAGAAAAAGGTTATACTCAAATCTCCATCTTTGATGATGACGATGAGCAATAAATAAAATTCATCAAAAAGCGCTCCAAACGGGGCGCTTTTCCATATACGCGATTTATATTATTCGTTAGAAAACTATTATTTTTCTAAAAATATAGTATAATTTTGAGTATGTGGAAAAGATTTGTTCCGTTTGCACATGCTCAATCGATTTTTGAAATCGATGTTTCGTTCTATAAAAAACTAGGCGTAAAATTCTTACTTCTAGATTTGGACAACACACTCGATTCATACAAAACGGAACTTCCTTCAAAAAGAGTAGTAGAACTCAAAGAAGACTTACTAATGGAAGGAATTGAAATCATTATCACATCAAACAACACTGGAAAAAGGGTAACAAAGTACGCAAAAGCATTGGGTGTTAGATTTATGTCTAAACTTGCTAAACCTTTTTCTAAAAGATTGCTTAAAAAGCTCAAAGCGATGAAAATTCATCTAGATGAAGTAATTCTAATAGGTGATCAGATTGTAACTGACATTAGCTGTGCTAATGGAGCAAAAATCAAAAACGTGTTGACTGAAAAACTAGTGCCAGAAGATCAGCCAACAACAAGATTTAATCGCTTGTTCGATAATCCTTTGAGAAAGAAACTAAATAAAAAGCATTTGCTTAAAGATTGGAGAGAATTCTAATGGAACAAATTCAAAAAGTCAGAAAGTGCTACAGCTGTGGCGCAACACTTCAATGTGAAGATCCTTCTAAAGAAGGTTACGTTAACAAAGAAGTTTTAGAAAATCCAACGCAGAACTTTTTGTTCTGTAATAGGTGTTTTGAAGCTGAACGTTTTTCGTCAGTATCAAATGAACCATACATCGATGAAGAATTTATCGAAGTAATTAAAAAAGCCAAAGAAAAAGGTTGTTTAATTGTTTATGTTGTTAATTTGTTCTCCTTTGAAACTTCATTCTCCAAAGAACTTACTGAATTAATAAGCGGTGGTAATATTTTAGTTGTTGGCACTAAGTTTGACCTTCTTCCAGAAGGAACAAATATCTACGATATTTCTGAATATGTTGCTCATAGATTTAGAGTCGCAGGACTTAAGATCCAAGCATCAGATGTCATGATTACAACCAAACAAGATGATGATTCAATTCAAGAAACACTTACTCGTATCTTTGAACTTAAAAATGGCAAGGATGTCTTTATTATTGGTCAATCTGATTCAGGTAAGACAGCTCTTATTTCTTCATTCTTAAAGATTTATTCAAATCTTTCTACTGGAAATATCATGACTCATGAATATAAGAACACAAATCTTAAAGTAATGGAAATTCCTTTAAATAACCGTTCATCAATGTATGAAACTCCTGGTATTTCTATCACAAACTCAATTCTCTTTGGCCTTGATTCAAAGACATTGAAATCAATTTATCTTACAAAACCAGTTGAGTCTCGTGAAATGAGCGTTTCTGAGGGTCAATCCTTATTCATTGGTGGATTAGCTATCATTGAAGTACTTGAAGGCAATAAAGCCACATTTACATGCTATTTCCATGATAATGTTCAACTTCGTAAGTCTCACATCTCAGATGTTGAACATAAATTCATCTCATTAACCTCAAAAGGTCAATTAAATCCATCTCTTAATAGAATTAAGTCTACTAAAGATATGGAAATCTTTGATATTACATTTGCAAACAAGAAAGAAATCGATAGAGATATCGGTTTTGCAGGTTTAGGATGGGTTACAATTAACTCAACCA
This sequence comes from Candidatus Fiminaster equi, assembly GCA_018064745.1. Taxonomy (GTDB): domain Bacteria; phylum Bacillota_I; class Bacilli_A; order RFN20; family CAG-826; genus Fiminaster; species Fiminaster equi. The sequence continues at coordinate 16,366 of JAGHUR010000020.1, read as the reverse complement.
ACCAAAAATTACGTATCTACGTTCCAAAAGGTGTTTCAATTTACACATCTAGACCAAAAATTAAAAATAACGACTAATTATGAATCTAGTAATTTTTGGTGGAACATTTGATCCAATCCATAACGGTCATTTAAGAATAAGTGAAGCAGCTTCGAAGAAGCTCAATGCTTCTCTTATTTTTGTTCCTGCAAAATCACCTAGATGGAAATCACCAGAAGAAACATCTAATCAAAGATTAGAAATGTTAAAACTCGCCCTTAAGGGCGTAAGTTTTAACTATGAAATCTGTGAATATGAATTAAATTCTAAAGACGAAGTCAATTATTCAATTGACACAGTCAAATATTTAAGAAGTATTCACCCGAACGATACTTTGTATTTCCTTATAGGTGCAGATCAAGTTAATAAATTTGGAGATTGGAAAGATGCTAAAGAGCTTAGTAAACTTGCTAAAATCGTCTTTTCTAATCGTCCAGGCATAGAACTCAATAACAAAGTTATTGAAGAATATGAAATGGTGGACTTAAAGTTTTTTGAAAGCGGGTATGTTAGCTCATCAGCAATTAGAGAAATGAAGTCTATCGATCTTCCATTTGATGTTTTAAACTATATTGAACGCAATCGTCTCTACTATGTAAAGAAACTTGCAGAATATCTTCCAGAGAAAAGATTAAACCATTCAATTGAAGTTGCCAATTTAACCTATAAGGTTGCAAAAGTTAATAAACTTGAACCAATTGAGAAATATTTCTTTGCAGCTTTATTCCATGATTTAGGAAAAACTTATAAGAACGATGATGAGAACATGATTTCCTTAATGGAAAAACATTATCCAGATTATTTAGATTTGCCTAAATTTGCTTATCACCAATTTATTGGTGAATTATTAGCAAAAAGAGATTTTGGCATTGAAGATCCTGAAATTTTGGATGCAATTAAGTTTCATTGTACAGGCAAAGCTAATATGTCAGCCTTAGGAATGGTTGTTTACGCATGTGATAAAATTGAGCCAACCAGAGAATTTGATTCAACTTGGCTTATTAATGCTTGTATGAAAAACTGGAAAGTTGGCTTCTTAACAACTTTGGAAGATAACAAGAAATATTTACTTGCTCATAACAAAGATATTACAAACAAATTAACTGATGAATGCTTTGACATGTATCTTAAGTAATTTCTGTGGATAACTTAAAATATAGATAACTTCGCATAATGACTATTATGTTAACCAAATATAATTAAAGTTCGATTAATTCGGACTTTTTATTTGCCAAAATCATATAATCCTCTTAATTTAAATAAAAAGAAAACCCGTAAAAGTACGAGTTTCCCACATTTTAAAACTACTAAATATCTACTAATTATTGTGCACTGTATTCGCGTCTGTGTAGTTTAACTGGCTTGGTTTTATTCTTTAAAACTGAAGTCAAAATTGTGATTATTAAGACTAAAATAATTGCCATTAAGCTATATGCGAACATATCTGTAAGGTCCGTTGGGTTCACAACTTGAGAGTTATGGATCATTGATCCAAGGCCTCCGTTTGTAAAGCCTGTGATAATTTCTGCCATGATTTCGATCTTAAATGCCATTGCAAATGTTGATGCAACACCAATAGAAATTACGGGAATACCTAAAGGTATTTGGACTTTAATCATTGCTTTAAATCTGCTTGCTCCATCGATTTGTGCAGCTGCTAAAACTGCTTTATCTGTATTTCTAAAAGCTCCAACGATCGATTCGTAAAGAATTGGCATTGTGACAGTAAAGACCACAAACACAGGAGCGTTCTTAGCGCCTATAAGAATGATAAACAAAAATACAAATGTTGCTGTTGGTGCAGCTTTAAAGAATGTCATTAATGGTGTGAAGAAATTATACAAATGTTCGTTATTATTAACTAACATTCCTAAAAGGAATGCAGCAACAAGCGAAATGACAAATCCAATTAAAAGTCTTAGGACAGAAAAACCTAAATAACGATAAGTATCACCTATTCCAAGGAACTGAAACATCCTTGCGAATGTTGTAATTGGATTAGGAAAAATCATTGAGTTCTTATCAATGCATGCTGAAACAATAAACCAAAGTCCTAAAAGGAATAAGAACCCAAGAATGTATAAAACTATTTTGTTAGTAATAAATTTCTTCATTTGTTGCTCCTATTCCGAACAATGATAAGAATAAATCTATCGCTTCTTTATTGTCCTTTGCTAAAGCAAAACCTAAACCCATTCCATTATTATTAGCTGTAACAGCCTTTGCTTGTTCTGGTTTAATTCCGTATAGAACCTCGGCTGCTGAGTTAGCTGATAAGCCTTTTTGAATGAGTTCTGGGTTTGCTAATCCATCATTTATATCTTTTTCTAAACTGCTTAAGAAACTATCGACTATGTTTCTTTCGAGTTTATTGCTCACAAATAATGATGCTTGGAAGATCTGTAGGTTTCCGCTTTTTACTTTGTAAAGTTCTTGTAAATTAGCATAAACAGTTCTTCCGTCAGTTGTTGAAATTACAGAAGTTAAAGCTGGTTCAGCTAAAACGACATAGTCCACCGTTTCATTGTCGGCAAGGTTTTTACCAGTCTTCAAACATTTCGCGGCTTCTTGGCCATTAGAAACGTAATGCAAAGCATTGTCTAGTGAATCTCCGTAAACGTAATGAAAGATTTTGTCAGGAACTGCGCCTTTTTGGAATGAAACAATGTAATCATCTGCATCCATAATGCCATCATCGTCATTTCCTGTTGCTCCAATGAAAATATTACCAAAGGTAATTGTTGCAGCAATTTTGTAATCAACTTTCTTTCCAGTGATTGCTTGGATACCAGCATTTGTTGGTAAAACAGCAATGTCCACTGTTTTATTTAACATCATTGGAATAATGTTTGATGGATCAGAGTTTGTTTGAAAAGAATCGCTTGTTGAATAATTATAAAAAGCTATTGCAGGTGCTCCAGTTGGAGATACAATTCTGAGCTCTCCTTTGGAGTTGCAACCTGTTAGCAACATTGTTGGTAATAGTAACAAACTTATCTTTTTCATAATCTTCACCACTTTTGGTGGACATATAATATAAAATATTCGATAATAAGTATGTGATTTAAATCACGGATTTGTATGGAAAATAGCATTTTGTTGAATTTATCTAAAGATGAGAAAAAACTTCTCGAAGTAAAATCTCTTAAGAAAAATGAGATTCTCTTTAGAGAAGGAGAAAATTGTGAGTCAGTATCTATTGTTGTTTCAGGCGAAGTGAAAATCTCAACTATTTCATTTGAAGGTCAAGAATTGATTTATAACATTCTTCAAAAAAACGATGTGTTTGGTAACAATCTTATTTTTTCAGATGAGCCTTTTTATAAAGGCGATGTTATTGCAACCAAAGATTCAACAATTGTTATCATAAAACGTGAAAATTTGATATTACTATTACAAAGTAATAAAGAGTTTATGATTGCATATTTAAATACTCAATCTAACTTTAGTAAAAAACTTAACTCTACTATTAAACTTTTGTCTTATTCATCAGCTGAAGAAAGATTACGTTTCTATTTATTCAACAATAACGGCAAGATTCAATATAAATCAGTTTCAGAACTTGCATCTATTTTGCATCTTCAAAGAGAAACTTTGTCTAGACTTCTAACAAAGTTAGAAAAAGAGAACGTTATCAAACGTTCCCTTCATCAAATTGTATTATTAGATTAATCATTTAAGAGTTCATCAATTGGTTTGCCAATTTGATTTGGACTCTTTTTTAATCCGAAGTTTTCTAAGATTGTTGCACCAATGTCTGCGAAGCATTCTCTTTCTTCAAGGTATTTACCGTTTTTGAATGATTTGCTATAAGCAAGGAATGGTACTTTTTCTCTTGTGTGGTCTGTTCCGGTGTGAGTTGGATCGTTACCATGGTCTGCTGTAACGATGACTAAGTCATCATCTTTCACAACTTCAAGTAATTCACCTAAACGGACATCGAATTCTTCAAGAGCTTTTCCGTAGCCAAGTGCATTACGTCTGTGGCCGAATTCTGAGTCGAATTCAACTAAGTTGACGAAACATAATCCTTCGAAATCGTGATTCTTAGCTTCATCAATTGTTTTATCCATTCCATCCATGTTAGAAACTGTCTTTTGAGTTTTGACAACGCCAACTTGGTTGAAGATGTCACCAATCTTACCAATGCAGGAAACCATATAACCATTCTCCTTGAGAATGTCCATTGTAGTAATTCCGCTTGGTGAGACTGCTAAGTCATGTCTATTTGGAGTTCTCTTGAAACTGTCTTTGTCCTTTCCAACGTATGGACGAGCGATAACTCTACCAACGTAATATTCTGGTCTTAAGCAGATTTCACGAGCAATTTCACAGCATCTGTACAATTCTTGTACACCTGTAACTTCTTCGTGGGCTGCGATTTGGAGAACGCTATCTGCCGATGTATAGACAATGAGGGAGTTATCTCTCATTTGTTCTTCACCTAATTCTTTAAGAATTTCAGTTCCACTTGCTGCATAGTTACCAATAACTTTGTGACCTGTTTTTTCTTCTAGTTCTTTAATAAGAACTTCTGGGAAACCAGTGTCTGTAAATGTAACAAATGGTTTGGTTGTATAAATGCCCATCATTTCCCAGTGACCTGTCATGGTATCTTTACCGTTTGAGGCTTCGCAAAGTCTTGCACAATAGGCATGTGGGTGACTAACTTTGCTTGTTCCTTTGATGTCAGCAAGATCTCCAAGACCAAGTGAGTTCATGACTGGAAGCTTAAGTCCACCACATTTTTCTGCTGTATGAACAAAAGTATTTGTTCCAACGTCACCAAACTTAGCTGCGTCTGGTTCTTCACCGATTCCAACTGAATCAGCAACAATTACGAATATTCTTTTGAATTTTTTCATGGTTTATCTCCAATTCCGAGTATTATTTTACTCTATTTTCGTTTGCTATACAAATCATATGCGCTCAAAATGCGCTTGCTTGATATGTTTGTGTAAATTTGTGTGGTCGCTATGTTTGTATGGCCAAGCATTTCCTGGACTGCACGTAGTTCTGCGCCATTCTCAAGCATGTGAGTTGCAAAGCAATGACGTAATGTGTGAGGAGAAATTTCTTGCTTTATTCCTGCCATCAAAGCATATTTTTTGACTTGTAAAAAGAAATATTGTCTACTCACTGGCATTCCATATCTATTTAGAAAAGCATATTCACTGTTTCTTCCTGGATTTTTGCGTCTAGGACCTTCGATATACTTATTTAAGTATTCTAATGCATAATCACCAATAGGAACTTTTCTTTCTTTTGATCCTTTTCCAACAATTTTGATTATTCCTTTTTCAAAATTTATCTGCATAATCTTTAGATTAAGTAGCTCAGAAACACGAAGACCGGATGAATACATAACCTCTAGCAAAGCCCTGTCTCTAAGGCCTTCAGCTTTGCTGGTGTCTGGTGCTTCAAGTAAAGCTTCAACTTCTTCAATTGAGATGCTAGTCGGAAGTCTTTTGGCGCCTTTTGGCTTTTCAAACTTCCTAATTTGCGCGTCAATGATGTGTTCCTTTTCTAAGAAAAGATAAAAATTCTTTGTGGATGAAATTCTTCTAAGTATTGTTGGAACTGAAAGCATCTCTTTGGATTGAATTCTAACGAAATCTTGGATGTCAGTTGGTAAGAAGTCTTCAGTTGAATGCTTATCAAGCGTTGAAAAGAAATGCTTTAAATCATAAGCATAGTTCTTGATTGTTTCATTAGAAACACCTTTTTCTACTCTAAGGTATTGAAAGTATAAATCTGCTGCATCAGTGAGTTGCATCTTTCTTCTCCTTTAAGTAATCACCAGCCGTTTTAAAAGTTGTACCTTTCATTTGGCGATTAAGTTCTGCGATTAATAATTTAATTGCATTTTGTTCTTTGACTTCCTCATAATTATCAAAAATTGATAACTGTTCGACAATTTCATCTTTATTTATTAGGTTTTGCAAAGTGATTCCAACAAGTCTAATTGGTCTACCATCGTAGTTTGCGATCAAAAGTTTTAAACCCTCATTATAAATAATCTCAAAATCATTCGTCTTGTTTTGAACTCGTTTTGATCTATTAATGACTTTGAACTCATTATCTTTTAGGATTAATTGAACTGAACTACCAACTTTATTTTCAGCTTTTGCATCTTTACTAACTTCTTCTGCCATTTGTTTAAGATAAATCTTAATTTCATCAATATCTAAGGCATCTCTTGGTAAAGTTGTTGAATGCCCAATTTGTTTTGGGTCCCAAGGCTCGGTGTCGACAACATCGGAGCCATAACCGTTGATCCACTCTTTTATACCAAAATAGAATTTACCCAAAAACTTTTTGATATCTTGGTCATCAGAATTAATTAATTTTTCCAAATCACCTATGGTGTTAATGCCCATTTCTCTTAATCTAGGTGAAGTTTTCTTTCCGATTCCAAAGAAATCTTCAATTGGGAGAGGATCTAGCATTTTTCTTACATCCCTACGTCTAATGACTGTTATTCCCATTGGCTTTTTCATATCAGAACCCATCTTTGCTAAAAACTTAGTTGGAGCGATTCCAATTGAACATTTCAAACCTGTCTCTTTATAGAGACTTGCTTGCATTTGTTGTACAAATTTAAGTGGTTCCTTCTCTTTTTGAAGAACTTTTGTCATGTCAACATAGCATTCATCAATAGATGCTTGTTCAATGATTGTTGAATACTTCTTAACAAAGTTAATAAACTCTTTTGACTTTGCTGAGTAAAGTTCATAATGTCCGCCAATTAAGACTGCATTCTTACAAAGCTGTTGAGCCTTATAGGTTGGCATACCAGATTTAACTCCGTATTTTCTAGCAGCATAGCTGCATGTTGAAACAATGCCACCTCTACCGCTATGACCAATGATTACTGGTTTGCCTTCAAGAGTAGGATCTAAAATCTCTTCGCACCTAACGAAGAAGGCGTTTAAATCAATATGAAGGATTACTTTGCTCATTGATTCTATTATATAGAAACCGAGTGGGAATAGCAATATTATGTTAACCAAATATTCTAAAAGAAAAGAAGCAATTTGGCTTCAATTCTATTTTTTGAGTTCGCTAATTACATCTATGACGCGTATGTTATATCTCTCTAGTTGTTGAGCTATTGTTCCCTGCTTCACAAATTCATTAGGAACGAAATAGGCTGAAATAGACCCCTTAAAGTTTTTCTCGAGTAAATATGCCATCACACTATCAACAAGGCCTTTACGGGTTGAATAAGGGTCATAAATGACAATTTTCTTAGCTTCAAGAAGTTCGTCGAGCATCGATTTGTCGATTGGATTGATATAAAGAGCGTTTATTAGGGTGCATTTGATGCCCTCGTTATTAAGAGCGTTCTCAAGCTCACGCATTAGCGGACCGCATGAAATGATAGCCACATCTTTGCTGTCTTCTTTGACTTTCATCCACTTTCCAAATTCATGTTCAATTTTATTGAAACCGTCTTGTTTGCAGACTAGTGTTCTAGGAAGTCTTATAAAGAATGGTCCGTGATTGTTGAATGATTCATCATAAAGAAGCTTAGCTTCATCAATATTTGAGGCCATTGTAATAACTGTGCCTGGAATACTTGATAAGTAACCTTCATCATAGATGCCTTGATGAGTTTCGCCATCTGCGCCCACTAAACCTGCACGATCGACAAGGAATGTTGCATTAAGATTCATACGTGCTAAATCGTGACTGACTTCGTCATATGCACGTTGAAGAAATGTTGAATAAACAGAAATAATAGGATGTTTTCCACTTATTGATAAGCCACTTGCTAATGTAGCTGCATGTTCTTCGGCAATGCCGACATCAATAATTCTGTTGTCAAACTTCTTATCTAAACAATCTAAGCCAGCTCCTTTAATTGTTGCTGGTGAAATTAAAATTGCATTTTTATGTTCTTCAAGTTCTAAGGCAGTAATGTCTGAATAGACATGTGACCAAGAAACCATTCCTTCATGTTTATTTTTTGGTTCACCTGTTTCTACATCAAATGGAGAGACACCATGCCAATAACCTGCTTCATCATCTTCAGCATATTTATAGCCTTTACCTTTAAAGGTATTAACGTGAATGATAACAGATTTCTTTGTATTTTTAGCTCTTAATAAAGCTTTTTCGACTTTCTTAATATTATTTCCATCAACAGGTCCAATATAGGCAAAGCCTAAAGATGTAAATAAGTTTCCTTGGGTAAGAGTTCTTTTAACACAGTTTTTAAATTTTGATGATATGTGTAGGATCCATCTACCAAATTTAGTTTTACTAAACAATCTTTGATAGCCGTGTTTCATACGATTGTATCCTTTGGATGTTGAGATGTTTGCAAAGAACTTAGAAAGGCCACCAACAGGTTTTGAAATTGACATGCCATTGTCATTTAAGACAATAATCACTTTGTGATCTGAGTGAGCAATGTTATTTAAGCCTTCTAACGCAAGACCAGAGTTAATAGCACCATCACCAATCAAGGCAATAACGTTATACTTTTCTTTGTTTAAATCTCTTGCAATGGCAAAGCCATTTGCTGCCGAAATACTTGTTGATGAGTGCCCTGCTTCATAAACATCATATGGAGACTCATCGATTTTTTGGAATCCAGAGACTCCATCTTGTTGTCTTAAGTTATTTAACTTACGACCAGTTAATATCTTGTGTGTGTAGCATTGGTGTCCAACGTCAAATATTAACTTATCTTTTGATAAATCAAATACACGGTGTAAAGCAATTGTTAGCTCTACTACACCAAGGTTGCTTGAAAGATGCCCACCTAAGTTACTTGTAACTTCTAGTATTTTACCTCTAATGTCAGAGGCTAAAACATCAAGTTCTTCGTAACTAAGAGCAGCTAAAAACTTTGGATTCTCAATTGAATCTAAATCAATGTGTTTAACTTTGTTAATATCTTTCTTACTCATATACTACAAAACTACTAATTTTTTACTAAAATATAAAGTTAACTAAAAGTTACTTTTGTAATTCCTCTACTTTTCTTTCGGCTTCTTTAAGAGTTTTTTCTAAAGAAGCAATAAGCTTCTTGCCTTCTTCATAAAGCTTAAGTGATTCGTCTAAAGGAAGAATTTCTGATTCAACCTTTGAAACAATTTCTTCAAGTCTCTTTAGAGACTTTTCAAAGTCAATTTTTTCTTCAGCCATTTTATTTGACCTCCTTACTTATGACTTTAGCGGACACTACACCGCCTTTAAGTCTAGTTTTAACCATTTGGTTAACTTCAACATCTTTAATGTCTTTTACGATCTTTCCTTGTTCATTTTCCATAATAGCAAATCCTCTTTGCAAGGTTGCGTCTACAGAAATCGAATGAAGTTGCTTAGATAAGGAATGAATTTTTTCGGCTTTCATCTCTACGAGATGGGCTATGAATGCATCCAATCTTTTCTTGGTGTTTTCAACTTCTACCAAGGTGTTCTCGTACATAACTTTAGGATTTTCGAAGAATGAATTCATCTTCAATAAATCAAGTTTATGTCTATAATTACCGATTTTATCAGTAATTATCTCGTCTAATTCCACTCGTTTGTTAGCAAGTAGTTCGTAGATCTCGCGTTTATCGATTGTAGCGAGCTCGGCTGCACCTGTAGGTGTTGACGCACGCGCATCTGCAACGTAATCAATGAGCGTAAAATCTATTTCATGTCCTACTGCCGATATTATCGGCACTGGGAAATTGGCAGCTTCTCTAACTAGAGTTTCATCATTGAATGCACTGAGATCTTCACTTGCACCGCCACCTCGACCGATGATGAGAGTATCAATTTGCTCTTCTTTGGCCTTTTTTAGCGCTTTTAAGAGCTCTTTTGGGGCGTCAGCACCTTGGACAAGGGACGGAAATATTTTGACCTCTATTAGCGGATTTCTTCTAAGAAGGTTAGTTTTAATATCCGCAAGAGCCGCGCTTCCAGGTGCGCTTATAACTCCTATTGCTTTTGGAAAGATATTTATCTTTCTTTTTCTTGAGGCATCAAATAGTCCTTCTGCAGCGAGTTTCTTCTTAAGAAGTTCTAACTCCAAGAGTTGAGCCCCTTCTCCAAAGAGTTCCATCGCCTGCGCGTATACTTGATATTCGCCTCTAGCTGGGTAGACAGACACATAACCTGTGATGATTACTTCATCACCATCTTTGATGGTGTTTGGAATGAACTTTGTGTATTCATAGAACATCACCGCTTTGATGGAAGACTCTTCATCTTTAAGTGTGAAGTAAATGTGCCCGCTTGGATAACGTTTGAAGTTTGATATTTCGCCTTTTAGGCGTAGACCTTTCAAAGTGAAATCTCTATCAAACAGTTGTTTGATGTATCTATTTAATGAACTTACAGAAAATAGATCCTTCTCCATCATAGAATGTTGTCCAAGATTGCATTTACAAATTTGTAATCATCTTTGTCTAAGTACTTTTTCGCCAAGCGAATTGCCACATCAATTATAACTTTCTTATCACCCTTTTCTTCTTTAGCATGAGTAAAACTCATCAGTAAGATAGCTTGTTCTAATAGATTTAATCTATCAAAATTCCATTTTGGCATCTTTTCTTGGAAAAGAGGTTTAATTTCATTAATGTGGGCAAGAGTTTTAATAATTAAGGTTTTTGAAAATAAAGGAATTTCTTCGAAAGGCATATCAAAAACATTTGCCATAATATCCTCAAGTGAAAATTCCTCGTTCATTGCTGAATAAGTCAAAGCATCATAGATGCTTATCATAGCAAGTTCATGTTCTTTGTTACGACTTAGAAAAACGGCTTCCATAATTATTTTTTAAACTCTTCAATTGACACGTCAATGTCAAATGGTACTGATTCGACATAGACCTCCAAGCCACGAGCAACTTCTTTTTGTATTTCATAAGAAATACTTGAGAGTTTAACGCCCTTTCTAATAGAAATGCTCACTTTAATTGTGACTTGGTTATCTCCTTTAAAGGAGACTTTGACTGGTGATGACATTCTGACATCGTCAGGATGCTTTTTCATCACCTTTTTTGCAGCGGCTGTTGCAATATTAACAAAGACCTTGTCAGAAATGGCAAGTTCTCCGCTTTTAGCGGAACGTTCGTTAATGTAAAGATAGTCTGCCATTATTTGGCAAGTCCTTTCTTAATGAAAGCAACCACATCTTCTGTTAAGAAATGGTAAGCTTTGATTGCTTCTTTAGCTGGAGCGCTTGTACCAAATGAATCAACGCTCATTATATGATCGGCGTATTTATGCCATCCAAAGCTGGAAAGCATTTCAACAGCAAAGACTTTGTCTTTACTAACGCCAAATACATCAGATTTATATTGTTCGTCTTGTTTTTCAAAGCTAAACCATGATGGCATAGAAACAACACGAACATCGATTCCCTCTTCAAGAAGAGCCTTTTGAGCAGCAACTGCTAAAGAGACCTCGGAACCTGTGGCAACAATAGTTGCATCTAAGTGTTTATGCTCTTTTGAAAGAATATAAGCACCTTTAGAAACTTCTTTATACTTACTAGTAAGTAATGGAAGATTTTGTCTTGATAAAATTAAGCAAGTTGGATGATCTTTACTTTCTAAAGCGATTTGCCATGCAGCATAAGTCTCGCGTGAGTCACATGGACGAATAACATCACAGTTAGGAATACTTCTTAGCATAGCTAATTGTTCAATTGGTTGATGGGTTGGACCATCTTCACCAACTGCAAGTGAGTCGTGTGAGAAAAGATAAATGGCTGGGAGCTTGCTTAAAGCTGCCATTCTAATTGCTGGTTTCATGTAGTCTGAGAAAACACAGAAACAACCAACATAGGTCTTTAGACCTCCATGTAATAACATACCGTTTTGAGCGGCTGCCATTGCAAATTCTCTAATACCCCAGTTGACGTTACGTCCTTTTGGAGTTTTTGGTTCAAAGTTAATGCCGTCTGTAATTTTAGTCATAACTGAGCCAGCAACGTCTGCTGAGCCACCCATTAAGAATGGGATCTTGTTATAGTTTTCATTTAAGGCTTTGCCTGATGCGACTCTGGATGAGTCGGCATTATCGCTTGCAAAGACTGGTTCTTTCTTGAAATATGAAGATAAATCTTCATTTAAAGCATTATTGAGCTTCTTGGCTGCACCAGCGTGTGCTTCTTGCCAAACTTTGAAGTTAGCGTTATAAGCTTTATAAGCTTCTGCACCACGTTTAGCAAATGTGTTTTTGAAATGATCATAAACTTCATTTGGAATGGTGAATGCTGGATAATCATATCCATAGAAGGCTTTTGCCTTTGCACCATCTTCTTCACCAAGTGGGCTGCCATGAACTTTACATGTGCCTTGTTTTTCTGAACCATAGCCAATAACGGTATGGACAATAATTAATGTTGGTTTAGATTTGCTTGTTTTAGCTTTGCTAATGGCTGCATCGATTGCATCGACGTCATTTCCATCATTAACTTCTAAAACGTTCCATTCTGAGGCTTTAAATCTCATTTTGACGTTTTCTGAGAAGCTAAGGCCTAAACCACCATCGAGTGTAATAGCATTTGAATCATAGAAAAGAATAAGTTTATTTAACTTATGGTGTCCAGCAAGAGAAATTGCTTCTTGTGAAATGCCTTCTTGAAGGCAACCATCACCACATAAGACATATGTATAGTGATCACAGACTGCTTTTCCTTGTGGATATTGCGCTTTAACAGCGCGTTCTGCCATAGCCATACCAACAGCTTGTGCAATTCCTTGACCTAAAGGTCCACTTGTTGCGTCAACACCGCTTGTGTGTTTCCATTCTGGATGACCTGGAGTTAAACTTCCGAGTTGACGGAAATTCTTTAAATCATCTAGGGATACTCTGTATCCTGCAACATGAAGCATTGTGTAAAGTAATGAACTTGCGTGTCCTGCAGAGAGAACAAAACGGTCTCTATTGAACCACATTGGATCATTTGGGTTAGCAACTAAATGTTTTGTGAACAAAGTGTAAAGAATTGGTGCACTGCCAAGAGCCATTCCTGGGTGACCGCTTTTTGCTTTGTTAACAACATCGATACACATTGATCTGATTGCGCTAACGGAAAGTTTGTCTAATTCTTTTTGATTCATATTTTTCTCCTTAATTTATAAATAAATTATTCTTCAATTTTGATTCCTAAATCTTTGAGTTGATCTGGGTCAACACCTTGAGGTGCTGAGCTCATTGGACATGCTGCTCTAAGATTCTTTGGGAATGCAATAACATCACGAATGTTGTCTGTTCCACAAATTATCATAGATAATCTTTCAAGTCCAAAGGCAATTCCACCATGTGGAGGAGTACCAAATTCAAAGGCTTTAACAAAATAACCAAATTTACGAACAATATCTTCATCAGAGAAGCCTAAGATATTGAATATCTTCTTTTGCATGTCTTGATCGTAAATTCTAAGTGAACCACCACCAGCTTCATAACCATTAATGACAATGTCATAAGCTGCAGAAAGGACTTTGCTTGGATCTGTGTCTAAGTATTTTTCGGTTTCTGGAGTTGGTCTTGTGAATGGGTGATGTAAGGCTTTATAACGTCCTTCAGTTTCACTGTATTCAAATAATGGGAAATTAACGACCCAAAGTAAGTCGTAGGTATTTGGCTTAATATAACCAAGTTTGCGGGCGTATTGGCTACGTAAAGCACCCATTGCAAAGCAAACTGGGTCGTGCTTACCAGCTAAAACTAAGATTAAATCGCCAACTTTGGCTTCAGTCTTATTAACTAAGTCTTTAACTTGTGCCTCATTCATAAACTTAAGGAGAGATGATTCAACACCACTTTCCATAACTTTATAAACGCCAATACCACCGAATCCAAACTTCTTGGCTTCGAGTGTTAAATTATCAATTACTTTTCTACTTGTTTCAGCGGCACAACCTGGACAAACCATAGCTTTGATACATTGAGCATCTTTATAGCCGTTAAATTCAGTAGCTTTAAGTACATCAGTTACATCAATAAGATGCAATCCGAATCTTGTGTCTGGTTTATCTGAGCCATAAACATCAACTGCTTCAAAATAATCCATTCTTCTAAGTGGAGTTTTGATGTCCACTCCAATTGTTTCTTTAAATGTTTTCTTTAAGAAACCTTCCATGATTGTAAGAATTTCGTCTTGATCAAGGAATGACATTTCCATATCAATCTGAGTAAATTCAGGTTGTCTATCTTGTCTTAAGTCCTCATCTCTAAAACAACGAGCGATTTGATAGTATCTTTCCATTCCACCAATCATTAAAAGCTGTTTAAATAATTGAGGTGATTGTGGAAGAGCATAAAATGCTCCGTGTGTAATTCTTGATGGAACGATGTAGTCTCTTGCACCTTCTGGAGTTGATAAAGTTAAACATGGTGTTTCAACTTCAATAAATCCATTTTCGTCAAAATACTCGTGTGCACAATGAACGATTTTTGCACGTTTCTTGAGATTTTCTTGTAAACAAGGTCTACGTAAATCAAGGTAACGATATTTTAAACGTAAGTCTTCAAGAGCATCTGTTTCATCAGCAATAATCATTGGAGTAGTTTTAGCTTTGCTAAGTACTTTGATTTTGCTAACAATAACTTCAATTTCACCAGTTTTTAAGTTTTTGTTGGCAACATCTTTCTTGCTAACTTTTCCTTTTGCTTGGATGACGTATTCATTACGGATATCAGGAATTTCAACGCCTTCGTTTACAGTAAGTTGGATAATTCCACTTCTATCACGAAGATCAATGAAAACAAGTGAGCCGAGATTTCTTTTCTTTGAAACCCAGCCAACAAGTAAGACTTCTTTGCCGACGTCTTTAAGGCCTAAATCTGTGTTATATGAACTTCTTAACATATTTATTCCTCCTCATCGTCAAGTTTGGCGATTTTTGATATATATTCATTTATTAATGAATGTAATACAGTTTCTAAATCATCAAATTTAACTAAAGTTTGATCTTGGGTAGCTAAATTCTTGACTGTGACTTCTTTCTTTTCCATTTCATCTTCACCAATGATAATGGCGAATTTTGCTTTCTTACGAAGAGCAGTTTTAATTAATGATGAGATAGATTTAACTTGGTAGTTTGAGTCAATAACTAAACCTGTTGAACGAAGTAACTCTGCTAATGCAAAATTCTTTGCAATAATGTCATCAGTCATACCCATAATGTAGAAGTCTGGACCATTAAGTGGATTTTCCTTTAATGTTTGACTTACTACGTAAGCGAGTCTTTCGATGCCCATTGCAAGACCAATGCCTTCCATTTGTGGACCGCCAACTTCAGCAAGTAAATTTGCATAGTGACCACCACCACCTAAGGCACCAACATCTTGTTCGCCTTCCTTAAGAACTGCATGGTATTCGAAGACAACACCTGTGTAATAATCAAGACCTCTAACTAAGTTAGTATCGATTTCAACTTCGATTCCAACCGATTGAAGTGCGCTTATAACGTTATTTAAATAAACTTTTGATGCATCACTTAGATAATCAGTCATTCTTGGTGCACCTTTGACAATTTCAATGTCTTCTGGAACTTTACAATCAAGAATCCTAAGTGGATTGATTTCAAGTCTGCGTTTGCAATCTGGACACATTTTGTCGATGTGCTTTGCAAAGTATTCTTTAAGAGCAACTTTGTAGTTAGCTCTAGACTCTTCATCACCAAGTGAGTTAATTAAGACTTTGACGTTCTTTAACCCGAGGGTTAAGAGAATGCGATGTCCAATGGAAATAACTTCTGCATCTTGGTAGAAACTTGGATTTCCCACTGCTTCAATACCAAATTGATTGAATTGACGATATCTACCAGCTTGTGGTCTTTCATATCTAAAGCATGGGCCTAGATAGAAATATTTAAGTGGCAAATCTGGGTTTGCGTACAATTTATTTGAAACAATGCTACGCATAACTCCAGCAGTCATTTCTGGACGAAGAGTAATAGATCTATCTCCCTTGTCCATAAATGTGTACATTTCTTTTGTGACAATGTCGCTTGATTCACCAACACTTCTTAAGAAGAGAGGTGTGTGTTCGATTATAGGAGTACGGATTTCTTTATAGGCAAAAAGATCAGCGATGTAAACGCATCTTTGTTCGATTTCCCTATAGAGCTCTGCTTCGTCTCCAATTATATCGTGTGTTCCTTTAACTGGGTTAATTTCCATAAATAAAAAACTCCTCTATTAATCGAGAATATTATAGTTTATATTAACTATAAGTTCAATACATTATTAGAAGGAGTATTTAAGTCGTTAAATAAAATTCTTATTTCCAAAATAAGGGAGATTAAATAGTTATTTCCATAATGTTGTTAGAATAGTTATGTCCAAATCAGGGATAGAAAGGAGAA
>JAGHUR010000035.1 GCA_018064745.1 Candidatus Fiminaster equi | reverse complement strand
TTTCTATAGATATCTTTAAAGTCTTTCATTGAAAATTCTCTTGGCACTGGATAAAGCGGATTGCCTTCTTTAAAGGCATTTTTAGCCATTTCGTCCACCGCATTTTCATCATAAGAAATATCGAATTTTTCTGGAATTTCCATCTTCTTATTTAATTCACGAATCCAAGCAATAAATGCTTTGGCTTTTTCTTCCTTTGATGCAGTTTTTTCACACAGTGAAACAACATCAGAAAGTTGAGCTAATTTTCGGTATGCTTTTTTTCCAAAAGATTCAAGAACATATGGCAAAATTATTGCATTTGCAAGACCATGTGGAACATTATATTTTCCGCCCAAAGAATGGGCTATTGCGTGAACATAGCCAACGTATGCTCTTGTGAAGGCAATACCAGCTTTAAATGCTGCTTCCTGCATAGCAATTCTTTCTAAATAGTCGTGTGGGTCTTTATATGATTCATAAAGATGGTCATAAATAAGTTTAACAGCTTCTTTAGCGCATCTTTTTGTTTTTCTTGTATTTGAACGGCCAATGTAAGCTTCGACTGCGTGAGTTAAGGCATCCATGCCAGTTGTAGATGTAACTTTTCCTGGTAAATTTAAAAGTAACTTAGGATCAAATACAGCATAATTTGGAATTAAATGCGGATCATTGATTGCATACTTATGATGTGTTTCTTCGTTTACAATAACTGCAGCCAAGGTAGTTTCACTACCTGTTCCAGCAGTTGTTGGAATTGCAATAAAGAATGGAATCTTATGATGAACATGCAAAAGTCCCTTTAAATCCTCAACTTTTTTCTTTGGATTTACAGCTAAAGCGCCAATGACTTTTGCGCAATCCATTGCGCTACCACCACCAAGGGCGACAATTGAGTCACATCCTTCTTCTTTATATATTTTTAAGCCATCATTAACATTTTTAATTGTTGGATTAGCAACCACATCAAAATAAAGAGAATAATCAAGTCCTTTTTCTTTAATGAACTTTACTAATTCTTCATGCATCCCAAGAGAATATAGACCTTTATCAGTTACAATTAACGGATGCTTATATCCATATTTGATAAGAGTTTCAGGAACATAAAAAAGAATGCCAACATCTTTAATTGTATAAGGCTCATGAATGCCTAAAAAATTAGCGGCAATTCTAAGTATAAATTGATAGATTCTATAAAACGGAGTTTGAATCATATTTCTTCCTTTCAAAGAAAAATGCACCTAAAGGTGCATAATTCTTATTTTGCTTTCTTATCGAGTTCTTTAATTTGAGCGCGATATTTTTCCATTTCTTCAGAATTTGCAAGGATAAAGTGTCCTGGAACAATTTCTTGAAGAGTTGGTTTTTCTTTTGAATAATCGTGAGCTGTTCTTGGATTATACACAATTCTTTTACGAGATTTTTCGGTAAGTGGATCTGGTTTAGGAATTGCGGAGAGTAAAGCTTGTGAATATGGGTGTAAAGGATGTTTGAATAATTCTTCACTTGTGGCAAGCTCAACCATCTCACCAAAATACATAACAGCAATTCTATCACAGAAATACTTAACGACTGATAAGTCGTGAGCGATAAACATAATTGTTAAGCCCATTTCTTCTTTTAAGTCATTAAGAAGGTTAATAATTTGAGCACGAATAGAAACGTCAAGAGCAGAAATTGGTTCATCACAAATTAAGAAGCTTGGATTCATAACGAGTGCACGAGCAATACCAATTCTTTGTCTTTGTCCGCCTGAGAATTCATGTGGATAACGTGAAGCATATTCTGGAATTAAGCCGACTTTTTCAAGGACTTCTGCAACCTTTTTACTATTAGCAAACTTGTTGTGTTGGCCTTGAATATGTAAGCCTTCTTGAATGATGTCTTCAACTGTCATTCTTGGATCAAGAGAATCAACTGGGTCTTGGAAAATCATTTGCATCTTGCTCATGAGTTTCTTATCGACATGTTTGTTATCAAAGTTGATTTGCTTGATAATTTCTTTTTGCTCTTTAACAACTTTCTTACGGTTAGCAATAATTTCATCAATCTCAGCTTTATATTTTGCTCTAATGTCTTTAGCATCTTGTTCAGCTTGAGCTTGGTCAACTCTTGACTTGTTTTCTTTGTTAAGAGCATCTTTTCTCAAGAAATCAATAATCTTCTTTGAAGCTTTTACTGTTAATCCAATATTTTTCTTTTCAATTTTGTATTCTTGTTTTGCTTTCTTATCAGCAGCTTCTTTTTCAAAAATATCTTCTATTTCTTCATTATCAAGAAGTTTCTTTAAATATACGGATTTAGCAAAAGATAAATCAGATTTAAGTTTTGTGTAGTTTTCAATTTCTTTAAGGATTTTGTTTTTGCAGTCTTCTGGAATTTGAGAATAGTAAATATCTTGTTTTTCTTCTCTTTTAAGTTCGAGAACTTTTTGTTTTGCACGATATTTAGTCCATTTAATTTCTT
This sequence comes from Candidatus Fiminaster equi, assembly GCA_018064745.1. Taxonomy (GTDB): domain Bacteria; phylum Bacillota_I; class Bacilli_A; order RFN20; family CAG-826; genus Fiminaster; species Fiminaster equi. The sequence goes on along the minus strand of JAGHUR010000035.1, from coordinate 34,993 downwards.
TTTCGTTCCATCTCTTACCTGCGCTAATTCTGTGTCCTTCAAAGTAAACAGAACCTGAAGTTATATGATAAAGACGAATTAGGGAACGTCCTGTTGTGGTTTTACCACAACCGGATTCACCAACAAGACCAAAACATTCACCTTTTTTAATATCAAAGGAAATGTCATGAACAGCTTTAGTTTTTGAAGAGGAGGCGCCATGACCAAACTTAAAGAATTGCTTTAAGTGTCTAACAGAAAGTTCGATATTATTATCGACGAGTTCTTGTCTATAAGTAACTTTTCTAGCCATGATTATTTTCCTCCTTTCTTATTTTTTAAGGAGTTTTCAATACGAGCTTTAACAATCTTTGGCATTTCAACTTTTGGTGCTCTTGGATCAAGTAACCAAGTTGCAGCATAGTGAGTGTCACTAACTTTGAAGAAAGGAGGTTCTTTCTTAAAGTCAATTGCCATAGCGTATTTGCTTCTTAAAGCAAAGGCATCACCTACTGGTGGATAAATCATATTTGGTGGGGTTCCTGGAATTGCCTCAAGTTTTTCATTTGAGTCAACATCTGGAATTGAGGAAAGAAGAGCCCAAGTGTATGGGTGTTTTGGATCGTAGAAGATATCTTCTTCTGTTCCATATTCAACAATCTTACCTGCATACATAACTGCGACTCTATCGGCCATGTTAGCAACAACGCCTAAGTCGTGAGTAATGAAAATACATGAAAGTTGTCTTTCTTTCTTTAAATTATTAATAAGTTCAAGAATTTGAGCTTGAATTGTAACATCAAGAGCAGTTGTTGGTTCATCACAGATTAAGATGTCTGGGTCTGCTGTTAATGCGATAGCAATAACAATACGTTGCCTCATACCACCTGAGAATTCAAATGGATATTGTCTGAAACGTTTCTCTGGTTCTGAAATACCAACTTCTTTCATAATCTTTAAAGCTTTTGCTTTTGCTTCAGCCTTAGTAATTCTTAAAGATGAAACATAACGGCTATGAGCTTCTTTATATTCGACTTTCAAGTGTCTGAATTTAGTTGAAAGTTTGGCTTTATTTTCTTTAAATTTAGCAAAAATACCCTTGATTTCCTGGTGATATTTAGATTTTAAGTCCTTTTTGAACTTTCTAACTTCAACCTTTGCAACCTTAGATTTTGCTTTAAACTTAGCCTTAGAATCCTTGATGATTGGTTTATATTTTGCCTTGAGTTCTGCAATAGCTTTTTTAGATTCAAGTTTCAAAGATGCAATTTCATCATCAAACTTTTTGGTAAGTTCAATAGCCTTAGCATTTGCGTCAGCTTTGAGATCTGCTTTATCTGCTAAAGCTTCATTAACTTTTGTATTGTTTTCGTCAATTACTTTAGCAAGTGCATTCTTTCTTTCTTCTTCAAGTCTTGCAATTTCTTTTGCATTTCCTTTTACAGCTTCAATCTTTGTGTTGTATTCATCATTGATTGCGAATTTTTCTGCACCAAGTTCACGTTTCAAGCTATATTTACGACCTTCAATTTCATTGGAGGCTTTATTCTTAGCTTGAGCAATTTGTTTTTTCTTCTCAGATTTTAAGAACTTAATATTTTCTTTATATTTTGCCAAACCAGTTTTAAGTTCTGTCTTAGCGTTCTTATATTGAACAAGTTCATCAACGACTAAGTCATTGTACATTTTCTTAGTACGTGATGCGTTAATAAGCATAGCTTCGGTAATTTGTTTACCAATTCTCATGATTGGGTTAAGTGAAGAAAGTGGATCTTGGAAAATCATGCCAATCTTATGACCACGAATTCTATGGAATTCATCTTCAGAAACCTTGGTTAAATCTTCGCCTTCATACATGATAGAACCTTCAACGATTCTACCATTGGCAGCTAAAATACCCATGATAGCTTTATTGGTAACTGATTTACCTGAACCTGATTCGCCGACAATACAAAGGGTTTCACCCTTGTATAAGTCAAAGGAAACACCTCTAACAGCTTGGACGTAACCGTGGTCTGTTGAGAAGTTGATGCGTAAATCTTTTACGGATAATAATGGTTGTCTATTTTCGTTTTCCATATTATTCACCTTCTCCTTTCAAACTTGGGTTAACAGCGTCTCTTAAGCCATTACCAAATAAGTTAAATGAAATCATAAGTAATGCGATGATTACTGATGGGAATATTAATAAGTATGGGTGGTTTGTAAGCTCAATTTGGTTATCTGCAAGAATAACACCTAAAGATGCTAAGTTCTTAAAGCCTAAGCCTAAATATGAGATTGTAGCTTCGCTAAAGATAACTGATGGAACCATTAAAACTGCTGAAGTAATAATTGTACCCATAGCATTTGGTAAAATGTGTTTGGCGATAAGTCTACCATGAGATGCGCCAAGTGTACGAGATGCGAGAACGTATTCCCTACCTCTAAATCTATAGAACTGTGTTCTCGTAGTTGCGGCCGTGCCAATCCAACCTGTAAGACACAAAGCTAATGCGAATGTTAAGAAGTTACTTCCTAAGTGAATAATTGTTAAGGTCATAACAACAATCCATGGAACACCAGATAATATATCTGTAAATCGCTCCATGACTAAGTCGACGTTTCCACCAAAGTAACCTGAGACAGAGCCCCAAAGTAAACCAAATAAGAAACAAATGACTGTTGTTGCAATGCCAAGTAAAAGGGATGTTCTAAGTCCTTCAAAGACATAAATGAACATATCTCTACCTGTTTGATCAGTTCCCATGATAAATGTTGGCATTGATTCAAGACCAAATAAGGTCTTGTATTTCATAACTTTAGCATGAACTTTTATTACACGACCTGTATCGGTGTTATACACCAAATCATCTTGAGTAAATGCTTCTTTAAGTGGGCATTTTGCTGGATCTAAAATAACACACTTAAATGCTGATGGAATTTTAACACCACCTGGAAGAATACCTGAATCGTATTCTAGATAACCTGCATCAACCCATTTATCGATATCTGAAATTGGAACATCGACATTATCTGTACCTAAAGCGGCTTCATATGTATCGTATGTGAATGAGCAAAGAATAGCTTTTGAAAGGTATGCCCCCATACGAGAATGGAGAATATCATTCTTGCATGCCCAAACACCGCCAGTTTTTGCGGTACGATTTAAGCAAATGGAACCATTATCAAATGACAATGAATTAAATAATTCTGAAGTCTCACCAGTTGATTCAATCTTGATAGATTTAACTAAAATACAAGTATTTCTGCTGGAATCCTTAGTATTTTCGTTTTTAAGTCTAATTTCAAGAGATGGATTTTCAACTTTCTTATCTGACCAGCTCTTCTCTACTGCGTGTTCTTCATAGAAGGAAGCAAATTCGCTAGAAACATCAATTGCTTCTTCACTTGTTCCAATATTAAATACACTCTTGTACTCAGTGAGCTCAATTTCGTATGATTCGCCGCCTTTATCAAACTTAAGAGCTAAGGCAGCTTTGCCAGGAGTATAGCCATCTGGGAATTTCTTGCCTTCTTCTTTAGTTTCTGCAGCTTGAAGTTTCGCTAAATCAAATACATCAAAATTTGTGATTTTAAATGAATCAGTAAAGTTAAATTTTGTTATTTGAGTTGCGGCGCTCATTGCAACATAACCATTTTTAATAACATTTCCGTCATCATCAACTTCTGGAACTGGGAAAGTTTGGAAGTAACTTAATTGTACATAACCATCCTTACCAAAGGTAGTTGCAGTTTTTGTATATTGTTCTTCGCCTTTTTCAATATCTGAAATAATGGCGCTTCTAATGTAAGTTTCTGATGGATAACCTGTTTCAGGATTAAGAGGAATATCAACCATTCTTTTTGTTCCATCCCAGAACCCTGTTCCTGCTGGGAAAAGTTTTGGTTCAAGATAATAGTTAGTTGGATGTGAACCATCTGTTTCGTGAACTTCACTAGTTTTACCAACTGCTGGAACAAGAATTGATAAAACAAGTAAAATACCAAGGATAAATGCAGCGACAACGCTTGATTTATTCTTACAGAATCTCTTGAAGCAGTCCTTAATGAAAGTTGTTGGCTTTGTTTGGAACTTTTGATCATGGATCTTAGCATCAACCTGTACAAGCTTAAAATCGTCCTTGGTGATTTCTGGATCATTCACCTCAGGAGGCAAATTAGTTAATTTAAATTCATCTTTTTCTTTAGCCATAATTAACTATTCTTTTCTCCCATTCTAATACGAGGATCAATAAATCCATATGAAAGGTCAAGGATAATACCAGCGAGCAATCCGACCGTTGTAAAAACAGCCATATCAACCATTAAGACGTTGTAGTCTGGGTTTGATTGATTAAGAGCTCTAATATAAATATTACCAATGCCTGGAATATCGTAAATTGATTCAAGAATCATACTTCCTGAGAAGACACCAATGAATTCAGCCAAGATTGATGGAAGAATTGGAACAAAGGCATTTCTTAAAGCGTGTCTTGTAATTGCTTGGTTCTTTGTTAAACCTTTTGTACGAGCAAGTAAAAGGTATTCTGAGGACATAACCTCACAAAGTTCAGCACGAACGAAACGTGTGTAACCGCAAACAGAGCCAAACGACAAAGATAGAACTGGAATTATATAACCCAGCGCTTTCGTGCCCGCCGCTGCATCGTTTGTCGGCCATATCGTTGGTAAACCGGCTTTGATACCGAGTAAATAAACTAAGAAAATGATAATAACGAAGGATGGAATAGAAATAAAAATCATGACTAAAGTTGAAATAAAGTGGTCAAGCCATGTATTTTTCTTAAGTCCTGCGATAATACCAAATAAAATTCCTAAAGGAACTGAAATAACAACGGAAATAATATTAACTGAGAATGAAACTGGAAGTCTTGAGAAAATAATATTAATAGCAGATGAGTTTGGTTCAATAACTGTTGATCTGCCCCAGTCCCATTTTGTAACAATGTTACCAAGCCATGCACCATATTGCTCTAAAATTGGCTTTGTGTAGAAATAATGGTCACTATGGTCTACATCGAAGTGGAAATGCTCAAGCAATGTCCAACCTTCAACCGGATTTGGCATATCTACTACGTAACCTAATTCCATTTGGTCGACATAGAAAGCATAACGAACGTTTACGTCTGGTGAAACAACACCTCTAGGTGGAAGTGATTTAACAAGGAAAAAAGTAAGCGTTAAAATAATGAACGCTGTCACTAAAGCTAATATAATTCTCTTAATAGAGTACTTTAACATTTAGACTTTTTAAAAACCCCGGTTTTCTTTACGTTTCGCAAAACGCTTTTATATTATATAAAAATAGATTTCTCATATCAACCTTAAATTTAATTAAAAAAAGATGGCCAACTTTCGAAAGCCACCTTTTTAGAAAATGTTTTTGAATTATAAATCGTACATTTGATCAACTAAACGGAAACCGAGTTCTTGCATTTCCTTGTCTTCATAATCAAACATTTCTGGTTCAAAATCTTCATCAAATTCCATTGATCTATGGAAATCTCTTTGCCAATTACTTCCATCATATTGATAGTCATAAGTTGCATCAATATCATAACCGGTGCATTTATTACTATTGTAAATAAATGAAATGTTATCATTTTCGATGTACTCTGTACCTTCATACATATCAAGATATTGAAGTTCGTCTTTTGTATCAACTACACCTGGTTCATCTTTATAAACAATGTTTGCACTAATGTTATTATCATTATCTGCATAGATGTTTAGATTTGGATCAGTTTTATAAAAATCACAGAAGTTTAAGAAATCATCTTTGCCTGAATATTCTTCAAGCATATCATTGATAATTTTTGAACCTGAGACGAAGAATAAATTGAGAATGTCCTCGATTGCCTTATATTTTTCAGTTCCATATGCTGAAGAGTTGAAATCATAGTAGTTCTTTGCATTTTCAGTAATGTGAACCATTCTTGTTTTTCTACCAAGCACTTGGAAATGCCAATGACCAGTTGCAGCTTCTCTTGCACCGCCACGGGTATATCTCATGACATCGTCTCCGCCGAGATAGAAAATAGCGTTTGTCTTGTCATAATAGGTTTCATCAAATGAAGTATAGCCATGATCAATTACACCATCTCTATAATATTCTTCATAAGAATATTCCATTTTATGAACTTTTGTAGGCTCGACATAGCCATTCTTATATAAATCTTTAATGTTTTGTAATGCGTTTCTAGTATTTGTTTCGTCATCTTTAACAACCAAAATATTGAGTTTACCAAGAAGATTATTTTGATCATCTTTTACCAAAATCTTAGTTGAGCCCTCGCTAACTGGATTCATTAATCCAGTAGCAGAGACTTCGACTATTTGATTATTAAGAGATTCGAATTTAACCTTTGAAAGGAAATTTTGTGGCATTGAATCGAGAACGATTAATTCTGGTTGTCCAACAAATAAACTTCTATTTAATTGTTTAATTCCAAAGAAATCTCTTTCTTGATATCCAGTGCCTTCGAAAGGCTTAATATCAGTTTTTGAAACATTTTCGCCACAAGAGGCAAGGCAAAAAACACCAAGAGCAGCTGTTACAATTTTAAATATATTATTTTTCATAACATTGCCCTCCAAAATTATAATTTTACTGTTACAAAGTTTTCGGTTGCTGTTTCACCAATTATGATTGAGAAGTAAACTTCAAAATCATAATATCTTGTATAGTATGCATCAGTAAATACATTTTTGTATTTTGCTGGATCTTCTTCTTGCTGTTGTGGAGTAAAGTGTTGACCAGCAATAATTTGGTCATTAACATCCTTAGCAACTTCAGGTGAAACGTGAATTTTGATAACTTTGTTAGCTTTATCATAAACAAGTGTGCTTTCAGATTTTTCGCCAAGAGTTACGTTACCTTTACCATAACAATAAGCATCGACTCTGTTGACATCAAATTCAACGTTGTCAACTTCACTTGAGAATGTAGTAAATGAAATTGGAATTTCTAAATCAAAATCACCATTATAGTAGTCAGCAATGCCAACTCCACCTCTAGTTGTATCACCAAGTTTACAAGATTTAACTGGGTCGACTTTAACACCTTTGTTTAAAATTCCACCATGGTCTGCAACTTCCCAAAGTCCATCGTATGACCATTCTTTAGCGCCTGTTCCATCATCATATACAATTGGATGAACTGGATCGATTTGACTTGTAGATGCACCCCAGTTAAGAGTGAAGCTTGAAGAGTTATCACTCTTTAAGACTTCCATAAAGTTAAGTGGGTTGAATGAGTTACCGGAAATAGCACCGAAACCAAGGTCGAATTTACCTTTCATCATCCAAACGTTATAAACGTCTTCCCAGTTAGTAACTGCTTCTTGATCAACAACAAGTTTAACTTTTCCACCACAAACGGCATCATCGTTAAATGCTTTTTCGAAGTAGTACTTAATATCTTCGCCGTATTCTTTTTCGTCGGTTTGATACATCCATCTAATATGAATATGGATTTCAGTTGGATTTTCTTTTGTGCCTAAAGCAATCTTATTTTGATCAGATAACTCTTTAACAGCATTTCTAAAGCATGATAATGCTTTGTCAAAATCGTAACCATAGTCTGAATTACCATTTTCATCAATTGTTTCATATCCTTTAACAGCTTCCTTGTGTGCTTCAGTAGCATTATATGAGCCACCTTGTCCAAGGACGTTTTGAGGATCTGACATATATGAATCAGAGAAGTAGTTAATTGATGGTTTAACACCACGTTTTTCAGCGAATTGTTTTCTGTCAATTGAGTAGAATAAACCATCAAGGAAGTTAGAATTTGACATCCATGGTTTAACATCCCATGAACCTGGTTGGTTATGCCATTCTTTTGTATTGAATGCATCCCATTGTTCTTGAGTACATGAGTTAACATTTAATTTAAATGTTGAATCACCCTCAGTTTCATAAATACCTGGTTTTCCTCTCCATTCTGCAACTTTCTTGGTTGGAACACCAACTGAGTCAAGGTTGCTTAATTCGAATTGATCCCAAGTTTTTTCTGGGTTTTGAGAAACATCGTAAACACGGTAGTTAATACCAGGAATGTTATATCTACCAGTAAGTTGTCCTGAAACTGGATTTTTGTATTCAAACCAGTCATCATTACGAGCGAAAACGATTTGTTGGTTCTTATCCCATTTTGTTAAAACAAATGGACCACATGAAAGTGTGTATTTAAGAATCTTGCTATTTGCTGGTTCTGGTTCGTTATTGAATGTACCATAAGCTGTAGCTGATTTCTTAAAGTTATTTGGAACAATAGCGTTTGCACCCATAAACATACTCTCCTTTAAAGGAGAAACTAAGCTTGAGGATAATGTATACATTGCTGTGAATGGGTCAATAGCATTGATTAATTCAATATCAAGATATGAACCATTAACATCATCTGTACCGCCTTTAAGACCGAGTTTACCGCCATAGTATGTATTCCATTTTGTATTAATTGCATCTTCAGAAAGTTCTGATTGTGTATCAGAGAAATATCTTGCGGCGCCTTTAATACCATAAGATGTATCGTTAGCCATTTCAGTACCACGAATAAGGGCATTTGAACCTGTAAATAACATCTTGTATGGGAAGACATAGTCTTCAATTGTTACTGGTTCATTATCGTATGGACCAGAAACAATATTTTTACCATCAACAAGTTTTTGGTGGAATTTAAGTACAGAATGATTAACGTCATTGTCTGTCTTAACATAAATTCTCCACTTTTTATACATACCAAGTTTATTGTCATCTTCTAAGTGGATTGGCTCAAGGAAGTCGTCTGCTGTATCTTCAAACAAAAGTGTTTTGCCATCAGTGTCATACATAAGTTTGCCTTCGGCATCACGCTTTGGTTGTTTGACTTTGTCAGCAGCAAGAGATGGATACCATTCATATCCGTCTGTTCCTTTAAGTCTTGCTCCCCAATATGAGGAAGTGATATAGCCTGCTAAATCACTAACTTGAGAACCAGTAGCTGTGTATTGGTTAATCTTAAGTGAGTCTTGAGCAATTGAGCTATGTAAATAATCTGGGTTTTTCTTTCCATCATCACCAGTTAATGGTTTATTTGGATCAAGAGTACCTTCGGTAAGAAGACCAAAGCCATAACCAGTAACATATTTTCCGCCAGTAGGAAGATTTACACGATCAGAATATCTGACTAATCCACCATTGTCGAAAAGTGTAATACCAGTTAAGTGTGAATCCATGACGTACTTTTCAAGTTTGCCAAGGATTTCTGTTCTTTTTTCAATAGCTTCTTTACCTGAAGAGCTTGCGAAGTTAAAACCACCATTTGCGTCACTAACTTCATTTGTAATAACGCTAACTGGTCTAACTGTTTGAGCTGGATTAGATACTTTTGCTTCTTTAACAAAGAATAGAATATCTTTTTCGACTTTTTTAAAGCTAACTGCACCAGTGTTTTCATCAACAACTGCTGCTTCTGGTTTTGATGAATAATATTTGTAACTACGACCTGCTGTATCAACACCATTATCATAGACAACGATTTGATCAGTGTCGTTTACACGGAATTCACTTTTTCCAGATTTAAGTCCGATAGAGAATGAGAAACTAATTTTTGTTTCTGGTCCATCATCTTTTCCGCATCCGCTAAGACATGATACTGCACCAACTCCCGCAAGAGCAAATGCAATTGAGGTTACAAGTAATTTTCCTTTTTTCATTTTATTTACCTCCAATTATTTTTTTCTTCTTTAATAAGAAGTATATTCCAACACCAATACCACCGAGGGCAAGCACACCGCCTCCAATGGATAAGCCAAGGATTAATGCAAGATCTGCTTTTTTAACTGGCTCACCAGTAATGAATGCAAATCCGTTTGTGTTAGTTACTTCAACTTTTGATCCACTGCTGTAATCGAAGATCTTTAAGACTCCGTTTTCATAGGTGAAATCTGAATTTGTTGAGAAACCTTGTCCTTGAGCTATGGTGAAGTGAGAATAATCATCACCACTAAAGTGGACGATTGCAACTGTTTCTCCACGTGCATAGTCATAAGCTCTAATAATGAGTCTAGAATTGGAGTATTCGGTTGCATTTTTATTAATTGATGAATCGATAATTTCTTTATCTACATCAGCATAATAAATCTTTTGTTTTTCATCGTACTTAACTTCTACTTTGTTAGAACCAACGAGTGCGTATGCGCAACGTGTATCCTTAAATACAATACGAACTTTATCGACACCGTCTTCTTTGAAGTCAAGAAGTGATTCAACAACTGGGCTTTCTGCATCAATGTGAAGTGTGTAAGCTTTGCTTACCCATGTACCAGTTGCTGCAAGTTGATAATTGAACTTAAGTTCATATTCGCCTGATGGGAATGGAACTTTTGTTTCTGGATCATATAGTGTAGCGATTGAATATGCTCTATGAGCAACATATCCTGCACCAAGATAATCAGCGTCAACGTGTGATTTATAAAGTGTTGGTTTACCCATTGTTGTACCGAATAACATATCTGTTAATGCATTACGGTAAACTTCTTCGCCTGTTTCTTTATTAACAATTGTGTAGTAGTTATCTAATACAGATCTATTAACAAACTGTTGAATAACAAGTGTATTTGATTTAAGTGGGTTACCAATGTAAATATCATTACTTGGATCTTCAGTGTACTTATTAATGGAAGCATTCTCAGTTGGAGCTGTGCCAACTGGGTAGAATCCTGGAAGTTTTTTAAATGATGAATCATTTGTAAGAACATCTTCAGTATTAATATTTCTTGGATTCTTTGCATAACCTGCCATCATAAGTGAACCGAATTCAACGTTATCTTTACCAAGAAGTGATTTAGAAACATCGTTGATAAGGTCAGAACCATAGATCTTTAATGGATCTTTTTCAAATTCAAATGGTTCTACAACTGGAGCAGTTGAATAATCATAATCTGAATGTCTATCACTTAATGAGTAGAATCCCATATATGGGACAGATAAGTCTGGATATTCGCCTTGAGCAGTTAATGAGACATAACCTTCGATGTAGGTACCAGCTTCATATAAAGCTTCAATTTTGCTCTTTTCTGCTTCTGGAATTGCAAATTCATCCAATGAAACATCTAATGAACCTTTAGCAGGAACATTAATTGTTGGACCATTAACCACTGCAATTTCAACATCTTTTACAGATTGATATACATAGTCTGGGCAAATTTGCCAATTAACCTTTTGTCCTTCTTGAGGATTCTGATCTGCACAGTAATACAAACCTTCTGGAATAACACCATCTGGTATTTCGGCTTCATATGCTTCTCTAGTTTTGTAATATTCAATATCTTTTGAAACTTTGAAGACATCTTTGTAGTTTGCTTTACCATCTGCAACAACAACTTTGCCTTCTTCAGGAGCATAGAATTCCCAACCTGTGAAGCTTCTAACATCGCTTACTTCAATTGGGGTTGCATAGTCATCAGTAAGTACTTTATTAGATAAAGCCTTTGCTGGTCTCATGACGTTGTATTTAATTGCAAATGATTTAACTGAGTTAGATTCATTAACAACTGTAAAGTCAAGTTTAATATTGCCATTAGCAATCTTATCTCCGTTTCTGAGTAAAATCTTTGAAGTATTTAATTTTTCTCCTGGATTATTTACATCAGAACCTTTGATATAAGTTTCAGTGTTATATGCAGCACCGAGGTCAACCATACCAGCACCTTGCATACGTGGAGAAGTAACAGAGTTTTTGTTGTCTTCTTGATTCTTCTCGTAGTCATGCATTGGAACTGCTGTTGACATCATTCTCATATTAATGGTGTCTTTGAAGGCTTGAAGTTGTTTTTCTTCAGCTGGTGTCATGTCATCATCTGCAACCATTCCTTTGGAAAGCTTTGAGACAAGAACTGCCATTGCACCTTCATAGTTTGGTGCAGCCATTGAAGTACCATTGAAGTATTCGTAGGATTTAAATCTATTTTCTACTTTCTTTTCTTCCTTATTTTGTGGCCAGACGGCACCTTTAATATTTGAACCTGGTGTAGTAATTTCTGGTTTTAAATCAAGATCATATGTTGCACCATCAGTAGAGAAGTCACTTACAGTGTATTTAAGTTTGTTCTCACTTGAAGTGTTTTTCTTAATTTGGAATTTGCCTTCAGGATTTGCCTCAAAGAATGGTTTATCTTTGAATAAGACAAGTGCGACTGGTTTAGAAATTGAACCCTTTGCTGAACCGAAGTCACATCTAAATGTAAAGTCGTTTTCTGTTGGGTCATTGTTAATGATAAGAAGAGCGGCTGCTCCTGCATCATCAGCGGCAGTATATTTTTCTTCGAACGAAGTTTTGCCACGATTAACGATGACAACCTTATTATTTACATCCTTGTTCTTATAGTCTTTAGTTTCACCAAATCCTTTAACATAGACATAATCAACATCAATTAATTGTTGCTCTGGTGTAGGAATTACATCTGGATCAAGGCTTCCTGTAACAAGCTGAGCCATTCTATGTTCGTTATTAGGATAATCTTCAGCTTCTCCTTCACGATTGACGATTTGGTCTTCGTAAGGAACGACTTGATCACCAATTTTTAATGAGTTCTCATAGAATGTCCATTCTGGTTGGCCAGAAGCGATTGTCATTGTGGATGCGTTATTAGCAAACGAACCCATGACGCCTGTTTCAACCATTTCTCTTGTCCAGTTAGCATATCCACCTGTAAATGCGTAAGATGATTTACCACCATTTCCTGCGGAAATAGCACTTAGGATACCCTTTTTAGCAAGTTTATCTAATGTTCTTTGTGAAATTGAACCTTGTTCGAAGTCTGATAAGTCACTACCGATTGAAACGTTAATAGCATCAACCTTGAGTAAGATAGCATCTTCAAGAGCTGTAAGGAATCCGATTTCAGAGAATGAACCATATTTACCATTTCCTGTAGCATCACTTGCTGGAGTTGAGTGAACGTCTGTGAAGACTTTCATCAATGCAAGTTGTGCTTTTGGAGCAATGCCTTTGTAATCTGGGTCATTTCCTGCTGCAATAGATGCAACGTGTGAACCGTGTAAATCAATCTTGGATTCAACATCGAAGTCTTCAGTAGCGCCGCTTCTTGAGCCTGTGTAAGAATCACCAGCATAGTCGAAGTAGAATGGAACCTTTCTATTAAAATATAAAGAACCTTCTTCACCTGCTTCTGCACCATTTTTGAGTTTGCTATAAGCATGTGTAGCTTTAGCTCTAGTTTTCATTTCACTAAAGTTAAAAATACGAGTATGGACTGATGGATCTAAATCAGTAAATGTTACGTGATTATAAGGTGATAATGGTTCAGTCGCCTTTTTAGTAGCATTGTATTCCTCATCAAGTCCTTTTAAATAGAATTCGTTATCTAAGACCGCAATTAATGAACCTTCGCCATCATTTGTATTATCAGGTTTCTTCATTGTAATAGCTGAAGCGTTTTGGGTAAGATCAATCGATGAACCTCCACCACCTTTAGAATTCACTGAGATTGAGAATCCTTTTGAACGTTCAGTGTGTTTTACAATGTGTTGGCCATCTTCTGTGACCTCTTTAACACCTGGAATATTTAAGATAGCTTCTTTATCACTTTTATTTCCCTTGATAACAAATGCGTTATTAAGGATTGTGAAGTTACGATCTTTGACAACATTTGAATTGACCTGTCTTTTGATTTGTTTGAAGACAGAGTCTTGTTGTTTGATTGCTTCATCAGCATCTAAGTTCTCGATATCATTTTTGAGTTCAACAATGAATCTAGCATCGCAAGGCTTTGATTCAACTCTTGAATCGAGACTAGCTTTAATACCAGTTGCTGACATGGCTGCAATTACACCGCAGAGTAATCCAACTTTTAGCATATCTTTCTCCTCCTTTTTGAGTTATTTTTCTATTGAAAAATCTTTGTTATTATACACTCATGTACGTAGGAATGCAAATAATAGTTTTATTTTTCTTTGAAAAGTTGATGTATTATCCAACAAAAAAGAGCACTTTTGCAAGTGCTCTTATATTTGTTCACAAATATACTTAATTATTCAGCTGCTGGAAATTCAACATCAAATTCAGGCATATCACATTGACCAAATTTGACATTTGCAGACATGACGTATTCAACGTATTTGTAATCATCATAAGGTGTTTCTGGTTCAATGTAGTAAATGAAAGCAAAATCGAAAATTAATTCAGTTAATTCACTACCGTTGTACTTTTCAGTAATTTCAACATCGAGAATTTGATTAATTTCATATTCATACATTAGGATTGCTACAACATCAATTGTGTTATAGTGGCTTCTAATATCATCTTCTGGATCATATTCACCATCAAAGATGGATTCAATAAATAATGCTGTAAACAATGATTCAGCAGTTAATCCAGATAAAGTGTACTTGTATTCATTTTCAGAAACTTTTTCCTTGGTGTTAATGAACATTCCGTCATAAACGCTAATTTCTTCGTCACCTAATCCAATACCTGATAAGAATTCAAAGTTATACATTTTTTCATTAACTTGTCTTGAGAACATTCCACGTCCTAAATTTTCTGTAGCAACGTATTTATCAGTTTTGTATGCATAATCCCAAGCAACATTAGATTGCTCAATTAATCCATACTTTGTTCCATTAGGAACATCGACAAAGATTTTATCTGATTGAACATATGCAGAGAAACCACCAAATGCGTTAAAGAATTCATAGAGATAATGTCCGGATTCTTCCATTTCTGCTGGATCAACATATGGGTTTCTGTTAAGTGCATCACCACGAATTAATTTAGTTCCATCAGAACTTACTGTAGCATTGTACCAGTTGTAAGTGTAATCGATTTGATAGTTGTGTTTTTGAACTGCTTCTTCAATTGCATCGATATTAAGAGTGTATTTGCTTTCTGGAATTTCTTCATCATCAACATATTTTTGAATATTACCCTTAATGAAGACATCTTTATCAAATGATAAAAAGCCATCCCAAAGTAGTCCTTCTTCTCCTTCAACATTTCCCATGCCATAAACGACATAAACATTTAATGAAAGTTCTTCATCAAATACGAGAGCGTCTTCTACAATTTCAAGACCGGAAATTTCGTAACCATATTGTTCAATAGCTTTGGTATTTAAGCCAAAAAAGTTTTCAAAAACTCTTTTAACATCGCCATTTTCGTTTTCATCCAATCTTAAATAGCTATATGATTCACCAGTTTCCTCGTTTACCTCTTTTTTAACAGTATAACCTGATGTTGGGAATATAGTATTCAATTGCATTGAATATTCAGACATTTCAAGAGGTTCATTTCCTGTTAAAGTAAAGTCAAAATCAACTTCATCTCCATCATGAATTTCATTAAAGGAATAAATTATTCCATCTCCAGCTTTAGCATAACCACCAATGTAATCATACTCTTCGCTTTCAAAATCCATGTACTTATCGATGTATAGTTTTTCACCATAGTTTTCCCAGTGTAAACCAATCTCGTTCATGTCATCATCATATTCAAAATATAAATTATGATAATCATAACCAACATTTTCAACATTGCTGACAAAATCATTTAACATTTTGGAACCAACAACTAAAGTTCCTTCTTGAGTTTTTCCAGAATAATCAACAGTAAACGAGACATTTCCCATTTCATTTAAAGTGATTAAAGTTTCGCTTTCTTGTGTGATTTTTGCGAATGAATCATCATCGAAGTTAATTGAGTAACCACCTGTTCCACCAGAAACAGTAATGTAATCTTTAAGATCAATTTGATTACCTTCAACTAAATTAGTTGGCAATTCGCTAATAACGATTTTGGCTTCTTCCTTGTCGCCACAGCCTGAGAGCACCACGCATGATGCTAGAGCAAGTATGCCCATAATTCTATTTTTCATACTTCAGTTCCTCCTTTCGCATAAAAAATATTACGCATATTATAGGCATATGCGAGTGTTTGTCAACAAAAATATTATTTTTTTAGTTATGAAAACGATTTCGCAGCAATATACAAAGATAAGGCAACAAGTAAAACCACTGCTGCAACAATTAATACAGATACAAATATTTTAGGCGATGAAGCGCGCTTGGTTTTTTTGTCTTCTCTATAACCTGGATAATCATTATATGCATGAGCGCTTTTTGAAAATAGAGAATTGCCTAATTGCTTAAAGCCATACGCAAAAATATCAAAGAAACCTTCACGAGCAACTGCCATAAGACAACCGCAACATAAAAGGATAATTCCAACAATCATTAAAGAGTCTTGCCAGTTAAGAATTCCATATCCAACTGTCTTTCCTCTTACAAAGAAAAATAGACAGAAAAAACCTATTCCAATAGCTAGTGTTATAGCTGCTGCAATTAAGTAATATTTTAGATCTTTTCTGAATTTACTTTTCATCTCAATTTTCCTTATGAATTCGGATTACTTTTTCCTCAGCTATTTTGCTGAATGTTGTAGGACATTGGCCTGCAATATCAATATCATAAAAGATGTTACTATCACTGTCAAAACTTATATTTGAAACTAAACCAAAATATACGTCATCTCGATGCCAAAAATCGACAAAATCTCCAACCTTGAATTTTGTTGGAATATTTGGGATTTGCGGGCGATTTTTGCGGAAAAAGCACATATCTTACTGTTTAACCTCAGTTCTTTTTTAAGACAATTAATGTTAATTTTTAATCAACTTTATTTTGTCTTCAATCAATAGTTTACACGCAAATACATATAATTAGAATAGAAAAGTTTTATTCCTTATTTTATAATAAAAGAAGCATGCGAAATATTACTAAGATTTACTACGCAAAAGTTGGCAAACTTAACCTAGCCAAAAAGCTCAAATATTTGCCAGAATCTAAGCTAGCAAGAATAGCAAATTTTAAGAATGAAAAAGACAAGAAATTGTCTGTTGGATCATACTTACTTTTAAAGAAAATTTTGAACAGACATTTTATTAGATATCACTACTACGATTTCAAATATTTAGACAATGGCAAACCAATTATTGAAGGCAAGAAAATTCACTTCTCAATTTCCCATTCAGGTGATTATGTCGCGGCTGCAATTTCAAAGAAGCCTGTTGGAGTTGATATCCAAGAAATGAGGGAAGTAAATCTTGATACAAGAAAACTTGTCTTTAATGAAGAAGATGAGAAGTTATTCCAAGATTCATCTGATAAAAAAGACTTATTCTATTCCCTTTGGGTAACAAAGGAAGCAAAATTTAAAATGGATGAAACTCCATTCAAGAATGCTCATATAGAAGACGGGAAGACATTTACAATTGATAACTACAAAATCGGTGTTTCGTGTTTAACACTAAAAATTAAAATTAAGAAAACAAGAATTTAAAAAGGAATCAAAAGTTCCTTATTTTTTTATTTAGATGCTTTCCAACCACCATCGTAATATGGTTTTGCAGCATCAATGTTTTTAAGATCAGCAGTCTTTAAATTGCCGCTTCCACCATCGCCTTGGTTATTGAATATAATACTATCACAAGAAACATCTACCATTGCGTAATACCAATATGAACCGCTACCACCATCTCTAGTCATTTCTTTTCCAGGCCATGATGTGCCGGCACCAGTAGCATCATACCAATGATGGCACCAGAATTTGTATCCGTAAGAAGTTCCATTAGCATTATAATAGAAATTTGTACCAGCATATAAATTTGTTGTGGTTGGATTAAAGTAAACAAATGCTGTAGCGTTTCCACTATTGTTCATATGAACAAGATAATTTCCGCCAGCTTCAGATTTTCCTGTTCCGTACCAATTTTCCTTGCCTTCATCAACTACTTTAAATTCATCATCTTTTTTGAATTGATAGTCGACTTTCATATATTCGGCAGTATTTCCACCTGCAAAATTCTTAAGTAAACCATTTTCGTACTTATTTTCACCCCAGCTATTAAAGCTACCAATTAAATAATAAGCGAATGTACAATCCTCGAGTTTTGATTTCCAAACATTGTTATGTTGGGAATAATAAACATTAGTTCTATCAATAGTTAAATTAGATGTTTTTGTTGGATCACTTTCTCCAGCATTTGCATGGAAAATAATTGTGTCATATTTATCCGATACTTCGTATGAATAAAGACCATGCTTGTAATCTTCTGCTGTCATTGCTTCGCCTGGCCATGCAGCATTCTTATGTGAATCATCACTGCTATCCCAAGCGTATGCATAAACAGTTCCTTCACCGCCGAAAAAGAAACTTGATTGATAATAGACTTTAGTTTTTACTTCAGCAGGCGCTGCACCAATGTTAAATGATGCATTATCAGCTGATTTAATCTGTAATGCGTGAGCAATTCCAAATGAAGCTGCAAATACTGAACCAAATACTAATGCAGTTGAAATAGAAACAAATAACTTTTTATTTTTCATTATTTATCTCCTCCTTCGGCACGCTTTTTATTTGCAGTTGGATTATTTTCTTTTGTCCATCTTGTGTTCTTTGGTGGCCAATTAATACGTTTTTGACCTCCGCCTTTTGGAATGAATCTACCATTCTTTTTAGCAGGTTCAGGGGTATCTTCAACCTTTGGTTGTTCTACTGGTTTTTCTTCAACAGGTTCTGGTTCTTCAGGTGTTGGCTCTGCAACAGGTTCCTCGGCTTGTTTTTCTTCGACAGGTTTTTTTACAGCTACTGGTTCTTCTTTTGGTTCTTCAATAGGTTTTTCTTCAACAACAGCTAATTCACCTTCAACGCCTGCGGCTTTCTTTTCTGTTTTTAAGTTAAAGATTAAATATCCTAAAAGGATAAAGAAGCCTGTTCCACATAATGCAAGAACAAAATATGGGGATTGGAAGAACAATACAGCTCCACCACCACCTGTTACAGAAGTAACTCTACCTCTTACTAATTCAAAATTAACTGGAGCATCTGTTGAATTGTTTGCGTCGCCTCTTGTGACGATGTACTTAATTCCATTGTCTTCATATTTATCAATTACACGGTGACAAATTAATGTTCCGTCCTTTGCTAAATAAATAGCAACATCTTCATAAACTTTTACATCACCAAAATCTTTGAAATTTGATGTATGAATAACATCATTTTTCTTAATAGGTTTTGTGTTATCCTTATCAAGATAAGAATAGTTAGCTTCATTTACATAACTCATTGAGTCTGAAACGATAACTGCAGAGTGATTTGGAAGTAATTTATAACCGGATTTTACATCAATTACTTTTAATCCTGAGTAAATTAAAAATCCAAGGATTACTCCCCAAATAACGCCATTCAAAACATATTTCAAAATTTTCTTCTTTTTTGAAGTATCTTTTGATTGTTCTGCTTGTTCAGTTTTCTTTTCTTCTTCCATAACGGTAAAGCCCCCTGCCCATTTAAGGGCAGAGGGTTAATATAATTAAAGTATGAATTTATTTTTGTTCAACGAATGATGCTGCGGCTGTTGTGCTACCAGACCAATAAACATCATATGTCTTTGATTCATCAAGTTTTGCATCAGGATCTGCTGACCATGTTTCGCCTTTTTTGGCTTTTGCATTGCCCATTGTTCCTGGAAGATTGTTGAAGATCCATTCAAAGCCTTCACTATTTGCTTTATTGATGTTTGGAACCATAGCGTAGACATCATCTTCTTGCCACATTGTTGCATTACCAACTACGTGAGCAAATTCGAAGTTTGTTGGAGCGCCCCATGAAACTGAAATATCAAATGGTTTTGCTTCAGCAAGTGGGTGATCACCAGAAAGTAAATCAGTAATTGCTTCATTTAATTTAACATAAACATCAACTGTTTGTGCTTTGCTTACAGAAACTGCAATATCATGATTCACAGAATATGTTGCTGCTGTAAGAGCTTCATCTGCATTCATAAAGCATGTTGCATAATTTGCTGCACCCCATGAATTTTCTGTATAACCATTTACACAAACCCAAATTTTTGCTTTATTTTGAAGAGCTGTGTGAATATTTGATAATTCAACTTTGAAGTTACCAACAACAAAGTTTTGTGCTGGAACGTCTGCACTAAATGATGCACCTAATGGGAATGAATAGTGAACTTGTGTAAATTCTCCACCAAGACCTTCGCCAACATCAGCGCCTTCGGCTTTTCTGTATTCTGGTTGAACTGTTCCTGATGTTGCATCATTAATTTTGTATGTAACTGTGCCATCAAGTCCTGACCATTTTGCACCAATGCCAAAGTGAGCATCTTCTGCTTTCTTGACATATAAAGCTGCTGCGGTGCCAACTGAAACTGCTGTACCAAGGATGGCAACTGAGAGACCAATAATTTTATTCTTTTTCATAATTATTTCCTCCCATTATTAAGCTGGTATAACAAATGATTGTGCAATTGTTAATGTTGCAGCAAGTTGCTCTGTTGCACCAATTTGTGAACCATCATAAACAACTTGAATTGCATAATATGCAACTGCGTCTGCACTATCAGCTTTTGCAGCAAATGAAGTTGTGCCAGTTTTTGTTGTTGCATTTAACACTGGTTCTGGTGTTTTGCCATCAATTAAACTTGCAACTGTTGCATCTGTTGCTAAAAATGCTGTTTTATAAACAGAAACTGTTAAGCCTTTTAATACTGCAGTTTTTTCTGCAATTGTGGCTTCTGCTAATGTGAAACCTAATTCAACATTTCCGCTAACGCTTGCGGATGATTTTGGAGAAACTGTTAAATATCTGTATTGTGGGACATTAACGGATAATGTTTCCATATCACCTAATTCAATAGATGAGCTTCCTTCTACCCAATAAAGATTGACGGCTTTGTCAAAAGCTGAAGAACCTGTGTTTCCAGCTGCTTGACGTGTGATTGCGACAGCGGCTCCAATTCCGCCACCAACACATAAAGCCATACCAAGCGATAAAAGTAACACCTTGGTTGTTTTCATACTTATGTTTTCCTTTCTTGGCGCCATCGTCACGCCAGATGTATAAGCGCATAAATTATACAACATGTACGCAAGCGCTTACAATATGTAACAAAATGTAAATTTTTTCAAATTTTTACATTAAAGAAAAGAACCCTATGGGGTTCTTAATCTGTTAGATTTTTATTCAATTATTTTGCAGTTGTCATCTTGAGCAATGTTAATAAGCCATTGACAAGAATTGATACCACAAATGTTCCAAGTAAAACTACAGTTGTAACCCAGCTTGAGAAGATAAGTGGGATTAAACAAATGACAAGAACTAAAGCTAGAATTGTGAACTCTGACGCCATATGTTCTTTAAACATCTCTTTAAGTTCTTCTTTGCTATGTTTTCTTCCAAATAGTTCAAATGCAAAGAATAAGATTGATAATGAACCAAGAACGATAGCAGCAATAAATGCTGGCATGTAAGTTTCCCATAGAGATCTAAAACCAACTACTTCAACTTTTGTAATAGTAACTTTTTCAGCAGCTGCGTATTCTGTATCGGTAAGTCTTAAGCGATAACCAAGATAACCTCTGACACCATGTCTAACGATTGTTTCGCCTTTTGCTGTTAATTCATTTTCAACAACTTCTTCTTTTCCATCATTAAAATGGACAATGTAGGAAAAACTTGCTTGGTCAATATTGTAAATTGTATTGTTATCAATACATAAAACAACGTCTGCGAATTTTTCTAATTTTCCATCAATTGTTTGCTCAACAATTTTTACAGATGATTCTTGAGTTGGAATTTTTGCATCGCTTTTGCTTCCAGATTGACAAGAAGCCATAACAAAGACACCAGTAAATGCTGTTAAAGCAATCATCAATTTCTTTAAAAATGATTTCTTCATAGTATTCTCCTTTTTCTTAACGTAATTATTATACCTTTTATTATTTAAAATAAAATAAAAATTATAGAAAAATCAAAATTCCCTTATTTATAAGGGTTTTTGTTTCTGTTTATTAAACTGTTATTTTAATCTAAAATTGAAGTAACTAGAGGTGCTTATTATGACACTAGCAAACTTAGTGGACAGATGGAATGTTCCTGGTTATAACTATTTTTTTGAGATTGGAGCTTTACTATTTTTATTCATACTTTTAGTTAAGTATTTTTATCACAAAAGATTCCCAACCATTCTTACCAAGATTTTCATCTCTGCCATTATTGTTGCTATTGTAGATATTTCTGTTGACATCACCGGTTCTGTTCTTGTTGAAACATATATGTACCAATGCCCGATTTGGGTTAATGAATTATTCAATCGTGCATTCTATATACTTCAAGTTGCACTTCCATGCTTAATGTTTGTATATTTACTTACAATCCTTGGTCCAAAATACTACCGAAATAAATATTTATATTTATTCTTAATCCCTGGAATTATATTTACTTTCCTAATTTTTATTGATCCAGCGACACATTGGGTTTGCTACATTGCAAATAATGCTCAAGGAAATCTCATGTATACGCACGGTCCATTATTCCTATGTTATTATGGCACTGCTATTTTCTATTTCTTACTCATTGCAGTATTTGCAGGTATCAAATACAAAGAACTTGAGAAAAGACAACTTGTTGCTATTTACATTTCAATTGCAGCTATCTTAATTGGTATTGGAATCCAAATTGCATATCCAACAATACTTCTTACTGGTATAACTATTGCAATTGCCCTTTACTTTATCGAAGATAACATCTCTAACCCAGATGACTTAGTTGATAAAATTACTGGTGTTTTTAACTTCAATGCCTTAATGCTTTACCTTGAAAAGACCACTAAAGAATCAAGAGAAAACTTCATCGTATCAATCGATGTTAAAGGAATTGAAGAAATTAACGAGACACTCGGTATCGTTACCGGTAACGAACTTTATGGTGAAATTGGAAGCTTCTTCAATTCACTTCAAAAGAACATTTATGCTTTCCGAGTTTTCTCTTCCAAATTTGTTCTTCTTTTCAAAACGAAAAGTGATGCAGAAAATGCTATTGGTGCAATCATGCACAGATTTGAAAAAACATGGGAAATCAAAAATGTCGAAGTTAAACTTTCTTGCAAACTTGTTGAATTCACAGATAATGGTAAGAATGAAACTTGTAACCAATTTTTGAACTATGCTAACTTGTTAGCAGAAACAATGAATAGCAAGAAAGATGAACTTCTCTACGTTGATTCATCACACGTTGAAAAGATTGCGCGTGAATTAAAAATTCAAAAAATCTTAACTGAAAAATTAAATGGTGATTGCTCTGGTTTCTCAATGAGATATCAACCAATTCTAAATAACAAAACAGGCAAATTTGATAACGCTGAAGCTTTGCTTCGTTTCAATTGCGAAGAATTTGGAAACATTCCTCCTGCAGAGTTTGTTCCACTTGCAGAAAAAGCTGGTCTTGCTAACTTGCTTGATGAATACGTTACACGCACAGTGTGTTCATTTATGAACAAGCATCCAGAAATTAAAATGATGGAAATCAATGTCTCGGGTGCTGAATTCTTTACAAACCCTGCCAAGAAATTCGTTGATATTATTAGAAAATCGAAAGTGGATCCATCAAAGATTTGTTTTGAAATTACTGAAACTGCAACAGTTAAACACTCTGAACACATTTCAGAATTTATGAATATACTTAGAAAAGAAGGCGTTAAGTTTGCAATTGATGATTTTGGAACAGGTTATTCAAATGTTAATCAACTCCTAAATCAACCATTTAATATGATTAAACTTGATAAAACTCTTCTTGAAGACAACAAAAAAGCAAGACTCTTTGTCGAATCAATGCGTAACTTATTTAAGTCATTGGACTACCCTATTGTTATTGAAGGTGTTGAAACTAAAGAACAATATGAATTCGCAAAGAAACTTGATTTTGAATTTATTCAAGGTTATTACTTTGCAAACTGTCTTACTGAAGAAGAATACCTTGCGTTCTTAGAAGAACACAAGTAAAAAAATTATTTCCAAATACATAAAATTAATGTATTGTATTAACAACCCCACAAGGAAAGGAAAATTAAAACTATGAGTACACATGATAAGATTGTCGAAGCTTTTGAACTTTACATGGAAGAAAACGAAAGATTCGAAGAAAAAGGCTTCAAAGCAGGAGCAGTTAGAACCAGAAAAGCACTTTCTGATTTAATGAAACTTGCTAAAGAAAGAAGAGCCGAAATCAACGAAGAAGTTGAAGAAAGATCTCACAAGTATTAATTTATTAATAACAAAGAAAGCTCAGGGTTGACCTGAGCTTTTTTGTTTATCTTTTTTCGTCTGATAATTTGAACTGCAATTCATAGAGAACTGAGTAAGGCCCTTTATTTTTAAGAAGGTCTTTATGCGTTCCCATTTCAACAATCTTTCCTGCTTCTACAACAGCAATTGTATCAGCATTCTTAATTGTTGATAATCTATGAGCGACAATGATACATGTTCTGCCTTTGGCTAGAACATTAAGTGCGTCTTGAATTAAGTATTCAGTGGCGTTATCAAGTGCGGATGTTGCTTCATCAAGAATAAGTAATGGAGGATTCTTAAGGAAGATTCTTGCAATAGAGATTCTTTGCTTTTGACCACCTGAGAGTTTTGCACCTCTTTCACCAATATTTGTATCCCATCCATCTGGAAGAGAATTGATGAATTCTAACAAGTTAGCATTACGTGCAGCTTCAACAAGTTCTTCATTAGTCGCGTCTGGTTTACCATACAAAACATTGTCTTTTATTGTTCCGCCAAATAAGAATACATCTTGTTGAACAATACCAATGTTTTGTCTAAGTGAATCTAAAGTGTATTCAGAAGTGTCAACACCATCTAAAAAGATGGAACCACCATTTTCATCTAAGAAATAGAATCTTGGAATGAGGTGACAAATAGATGTTTTACCACCACCTGATGGGCCTACAAGTGCAAGTGTTTTTCCTTTTTCTAATTTAAAATTAACATCATCAAGAACTTCGCCACTCTTATTGTATGCAAAATTAACGTGTCTAAATTCGAGTTCTCCATCAACATGATCAAGAACCTTTGTTCCGTTATATTTTGTTTCCTCTTCTTCCTCTAAAACTTTGACAAATCTTTCAAAGCCGGATGAACCACTTTCGAGTTGCTCCATGAACATGATTACTTGGTTAATTGGAGAGATGAAAAGTGAGACTGAAACAATGAATGTTGAGTATTCTGCAACAGCAAATTGATTGATTCCAAAATAGAGTAATAAACCACCTACTAAAATGATGACAACATTGAAGAAGTCAGTTATAAACTGAGAAATTGAAAAATAACGTCCCATGGAACCAAAAACTTGAGTTCTAACATCAGTGTATTCTTGGTTGCATTTTTCGAACTTTTCGTGTTCTAATTTGTCATTGGTAAATGCCTTGGTAACTTTGATTCCTGAGATTGAATTTTCGAGTCTAACATTGATCTTAGCAGTAGCGACTCTTGTCTTTCTCATCGAATCTCTAAATTGCATTCTAAAGTAGAAAGTTACAAAGAACAAAATTGGGACAACACCAAGTAAAATTAATCCTAAAATCCAGTTAATCCAAAGAAGGTATGCGATGCCGCCAATAATGGTGAATCCAGCAATTAAAATATTTTCTGGTCCATGGTGAGCAAGCTCAGAAATCTCAAAGAGATCATTTGTCATATTTGAAAGAACTGTACCAGTTTCGTGATTATCGTAGTAAGAATATGGGAGTTTTTGAAGTTTTTCGAAGAGTTCTCTTCTCATATCAGCTTGCATCTTAACACCCATAACGTGTCCATAGTATTGGACAAAGAAACGTAAAAGTGCTCTTACAACGTAGATTCCAACAAGCGAACAACCGCCAACGATAACCATTGTTAGATTTTTGTTTGGAACCCAATCAGAAAGCATGAACTGAGTAATGATTGGATAACCCATACCAATGATAGCAATGATAAATGATGCTATCATGTCTAAAATAAACAATGCTTTGTATGGTTTGTAATACGAGAGAAACTTTTTAAACATACCAAAGTATTATAGTTTCTTTAATAAGAAAAAGTAAGTGCTAATTTTCCTAATAATAATTTTATTATTGTAAGCAAATCTCAATTTGCATATAATTTTATGCAACTATGTGGTTATCAGTACTTAAATTAACAGCTGCTGCTTTATTACCTGTTCTAGCAACAGTCATTTTCCATTATTTGGAAAAATTAACAAAATTTAAAAAGATACCTTATTGGCCAAAACAAGTCATTTTTGGTGTTGTTTTTGGTGGTCTTGCAATCGTTGGAACTCACTGGGCAATTCAATATAACGTTGGATTTGATCACTCCTACCCAGCAAACGCTAGAGATGCTGCCGTTATTATTGGTGGTTTAATCTTTGGCTCACCAGCAGGTATTATCGCAGGCACGATTGGCGGCCTTGAAAGAATGATTGTTGGAATTGTTGATCCAACTAACTTTGGTTTTACAGTTATTGCTTGTTCAATCTCTACATTTTTAGCAGGTGTATTCTCGGCGCTTATTAGACACTTTGCGTTTGAAAATAAAAGACCTGGAGTTTTTTCTGGTTTCTTTACTGGTTTAATAATTGAAGTCTTCCATTTATTAATGGTTTTCGTTATAAAAGCCAACGAATATCAAAAAGCTTATGAAGTTATCGCTACTTGTACTGCACCAATGCTAATTGCAAACTCTGTTGCAGTGCTGCTTGCTTTACTCATTAAAGGCGTTCTTGAACGTGGAAAAATATTTTTTAAAAAGCCTGATTTGAAATCTTTAACTAGTAGATTTACATACACCTTATCAACCTTGACTTTTATTGCATTCATACTTTCGTCAACTTTTGTTTTTTTGTTTGATAGCAATATGTCCACCAAACAAAGAGATAACGACTTAAAATATGCTATTACTGAAACAGCCAACGAAGTTGCAAACAAAACTGTTCAATCTATGAGCAAAATTCGTGATTCCCTCACAAATTATCCTCATAAGATTACACAAAGTGGTTTAACTGATATCTGTAACAATGAAGGATTAGTTGAAATCAACGTTGTTGACCACGACGGTTATATTTGGCACTCTAGTGAACCAAAATACGATGAAGGCACATTTAACTTCTATGATAACGAACAATCAATTGAATTTACATGTTTATTGCAACCTGGTGGTCCTGAAACTTATGTACAAAACTTCAGAACTCCTGCCGATGAAACTATTGGCGAACAAAGAAAATATGTCGGAATTAGATTTACTTTTGATAAAGACGGAGTTGAAGAACAAGGTTTTATCCAATGTGGTTATGATAAGGCTGGAGTTGCTAGATTACTTGAAAATATTGCTTTATATAAAAAGATTGGAAACTCAGGTTCATTACTTGTCCTAAACGATAACTATAGACTTATTTCTAAAGGCATCGATTTTAAATTACCTGAAGACTTCTCTGCTTTGCAGGAAGGCATTTATAAAAACAAAAATCTCAGCACATTCACTGTTCAAATGAATGGTACTACTTATTACGCACAATACATATTCGAAGATGCTCACTTCACTATTTCTCTTATTCCAACATCAGAAGCTGACCTGAGCCGTAATATTTCTGTATTCATTAATACATTCCTTGAAGTTATCGTCTTTGGTTTGTTCTTCGTTACAATTTACGTTCTTGTAAAGAAACTAGTTATTGATCGTATTGAAATGACAAACGAATCACTTGCTAAGATTACAGCAGGTAAATTAGACACAATTGTTGAAGGCGGAAACATTACCGAATTCAAAGTCTTGTCTAAAGATATTAACGAAACAGTCGATGCCTTAAAAGGTTACATTGATGCAGCAAATAAACGTATTGATGAAGAACTTGCAATGGCTAAAGCCATTCAAACAGCAGTTCTTCCATCAACATTCCCTGCATTCCCGGATCGTAAAGAATTCGATATCTACGCATCTATGCACGCTGCTAAAGAAGTTGGTGGAGACTTCTACGATTTCTACTTCTCAAATCAAGAACACTTCCACTTCACTATTGCTGACGTTTCTGGAAAAGGAATTCCAGCTGCATTGTTTATGATGCGTGCTAAGAGTATTCTTAAATCACTTGCTCAAACTAATATGCCAATTAATGAAGCCTTTAGCAAAGGTAATGATACACTTTGTGAAGGTAACGAAGCTGGCATGTTTGTTACTGCTTGGTCTGCAAGCGTTGACTTAACTAATGGTGAATTAACATTTGCTAATGGCGGACACAATCCACCACTCATTAAACACAAAAATGGCAAATTCGAATATTTAAGAGCACCAGTCAATTTAGTCCTTGCAGCTATGGATGGAATGCCTTATGGCATCAATAAACTTAAACTCGAAATTGGCGATGTCGTCTATCTTTACACTGATGGCGTTACCGAAGGTGTTAACACAACAGGTGAACAACTTGGTGAAGAAAGACTTCAAAATATTCTTAACGCTAAAGAGTTTGCTTCTTGTAAAGAACTTTGTGAATATGTCTATGATGAATGCGTTAAATTCGCTGATGGCGCAGCTCAATTTGATGACATTACAATGGTCGCATTCAGATTCGATGGTTATAAGAAATAACCGAGAAAACACATAGATTTCAACAAAAAAGCGCGGGAATTGCAGTTAATCCCGCGCTTTTAATTTTAAGTTAATTAGAAGAGTGTACTAGACATCTTAACTGTGATTTTATCAGAATCATCATCAAGTAATAAATCTAACTTAAACATTGACCATACTTTGTCATCCACTAATGATTCAGTGCCGTCTTTATTAATCACAGTAACCCAGCCACAATCAAGGAATGCTTGTTTTACAACTGCTTTTGCACCACTTGCTTTCGCATGATCATCAAATTCCATTGTGGCAGTCATCTTACAATAGTCAACGTCATATTCACTGACTTGTAAATCGTATTCATCTTCTACAGGAATAGTGTCAGGAACATTGATAAATTCCAAGAAACCTTCATCAAAGATAAATGCTTTAATTAAATTCTCAAGGTTGTTTTCGAGAATTGGTGCGCAGAAGACAATTGATAAGTTTCCATTATCTTCAAATGCATTCATCCATAAGATGTGTTTGTGATAATTATTATCGTTATCTGAGAGTATCCAGCCATCTTCTTTGAAGAGATCTGTTACTTCTTTGATTGCATCACTAACTTCACCATCAGTTATTTCAACATTAATGTTGAGTGTATAATAACCTTCGTGTGATTCACCAGCGTCTTTACTGATTACAACATCTCCAACACTTTCATCTAAATCAATTCCCGGAATTTCAACATTAGATTTAACGTTGTAGGAATCCTTCCAATAAATGAATTCGTTTCTAGCATCAATGCTATATTCGTGGCCATCACCTTCCATAAGTTCGATGAAGATATAACCACTGCCAACTCTTTCAAAGTATGCATGAATTCCAAGATTGGTGCCAAGTTCAATATAATAGGAAGAATCACCTATGGTGAGATACTTATAACCTAAGCCTTCAAGCTTATTAATGTAAGCGTTAAGTAATTCTGGTTCCATACGAGGTTTGACAATGCAAACAACATCATGACGATAATCGTCGTTTAAATAATCAAAGCCAAAGGCTCCTTCAAATTCAGGAACTGTTCCCTCAAGGCCTAATGTATTACAAATTTCTTTAATGCCCTCAACTGGCCATTCTGAATATGGGTCTTCGTATGCACTTAATGTCAAAATAATTCTTCCATTTTGATATGAAGACTCAAGTCTAATATCTCTATCTGGAGAAATTGCTTCATAACTATAAACTTGTGGTTCTAATGCTTTAACTGACCAAGTAGCATCAAGTATTTCAAGATATGTTTCTAATGAATCACGATTACATGATTGAATTTCAATAGTCATGTATTTATTTGTGTCAGAGAAACCAATTTTCTCTCCTAAGCCAGGATATGCTGGTAAAACAGTTTCTGTACCTTTGTTGATTCTTTGAAGTCCATTAGCAATTGCAGCATCACTATGTGGATAGAAAGGTTCAAACAAAACATCAAAATGTTTATAGTCTGGACCACCAATTTGTGATTCCACTACCATATAAACATATTGAAGTAATAAATCGTTATTTTCAGAAATTGCAACATAGTTGAATGCTAGATTCTTTTGGTCGTTATAAATTGTGTAATTAGCATCTTCTAACGCTTCTTCATAAGATGCTGTTAAATCTTTACTTGATTCACAAAGAACAGAATAATAACCATAATAATCAAATGAAGATTCAATAAGTTCATAAGAATCTGCACCAATTACTGCAGGGATTTTTGTATCACTTTCTGGAAGTAATTTTTTAATTATTTCATCAATTGCAAATGATGGCCAACTATTCTCGTTTTCTGCAAATTCAATCGTGAAAACCCCAGTATTTTCGTTATATTTAAACAAAAACTTAATAATTTGTTTGTCGTCAACACCAACAAAATAACCATCTTCATCTCTGGTGTCAGAAATACTTAAACCTTGTTCAATGAGTTTTTGTTTATATGATTCTTCAATGTTAGTTTTTGTTTTAGAACAAACAATGAGACTTTCTTTCTTTCCAATATAGCCAGTATCAACATAGTATCTACTTGCATCTACCTTCGGAACACTGATTCCTGGGTCTAAATAGAAATACTCATCTAAGAAATATTCAATTAATTCTGCAGGCCATTCATAAATGTAAGGATCATAACAAACTCCTGTCATTTTTGATTGGTTAAGAAAAATATCAATGCGAATTGTTCTTGTGCCTTGCTCTGTTTCAACATCCTTAATGAGAATGTATGTATTTTCACGTGGTCCATTTTCCTTGGTAAAACCAAGAGAAACGTAACTGTTAACATAACCATTGAATGTTTCTAAATCAATTAATTCATTTTCTAAAATAACGCTATCAGTAGATATGTCATAAGAAACTTTATTATTTTCAATGAACAAAAGCTTGAAATCATAAAGATGATTCTTGAGAACATTAAGTTCTTCTTCAGACCATCCAATAACTATTCCAGCATTACAAACATCACAAAGACCATTTTTGTTTTGGTCTTTATGTTCACCTTCAGAATCTCTTAAATCAGTGTGTTCACATGTAGCAGCGTGCCAGTGCTTATAATCATCATGACTCCAAGCATCAGAAAAAGTGTGCTGATGCTCGGCACCACAACCACTAAGCAATGAAATTGCTAATAATGAAATAAGTAATCCTAAATGCTTTTTCATAACGTGTGATATTTTATCATTATGTGCGTTTATTTACAAGTTTGACAAAGTCATCAAAATAAATAAAAAAACGCGGACCCTTTCGAGTTCACGTTTTTATGATTAATTTTAATACTGCCAACTAATAACAAATGTTGTTCCAGTGCTTGGTGTTAAATACATGTAGCAAGAACTACCTTCAGAAATTTTGTATCTTTCCCAATAACTGTCATATGCAACAGTAAAGCCAGCATTTTCTAATTGACCGGCAAACTCATCAATGTTTCCATCATTGACTGTTATTGTCCAAGAAGAATAACTAGCAGATGTACTGCTTGATGTTGATGGACAAGGAATAGTTGTCGAAGTGAAGTCGTTATAAGACATATTTTCGGAAATAAAGTTGAGTTCATCTTGAGACCATTCCTTTTGAGGAGGTTCTTCAATGAGAGAAAGGTGTGCTGAATAAACATCGCCTTCACCTGCTGATAAAACAACACTAATATTGTTGCCTTCTTTTTCGTAAGCATCATCTTTAAGAGCGAATCCTTTTTCTTCTAGAGCATTGATATAATTTGACATTGAACCACCTTCAAGGACAGTAACATCACATTGATATCTGTCATTTGCTTCATAGAAGAATAAGTCTCCTTCTGGAAGTGCAAGATCTGCTAAACCGGCGTCATTGTTAAGTTGTTTTGCAATTAAGCCAACTGGTAATTCTCTATATTGTCCTTCTGGTAAATGACCATTTGCAACAATCTTAAATTGCTTATTAGCAACTTTGGTAACTGTAATTGTTAATGTATCAGTTGGTGATTTAAATGTTGTGTCATCGTTTGAAGTAAATCCTGCTAAAGCAAGGACGTCTTTATAATCCAACATTGAAACTGCTGAACTTTCTGTATACACAAATACAGTTGCAGTATTTTCTCCAAATTCATAGGCAAATTTAGCACCTTCTTCTTGGAAGACTGGTACTTCTTCTTTTGCATCGCTGCCAACAGCTGCTGCTATATCAGAAGCTTCCCAAGTTGATAATCTAGCATTTTCAACAAATGCATGAATTTGACCACCAGAAATGAGTTGGACAACCATATTTACATATTTAGAGAATGATTTTGTATAAACAAATGTGCTTCCATCAACTGAGGCTTCGAATGATGGCTCTGCATCAAAGACAGCTTTGGCTGCTTCTTGAGCACCAACTCTTGATGAAGATGTATAAATATATCCTCCATAGTCATAATAATCATACCAGGCACCGAAATTGTAGTTTACATAAGGTAAAACTTCGCCGAGATATGTAGACATCATTTCTTTATCTTTCGCAGTCCAATCTGTTCCGCTTGGAATTGACATTGCACTGAAATCCATTGTGTAGTATGAACCTTTGTCATTTATGACAACTTGTAATGTTCCGTCAGGAGAAAGTGCAGTTGTTTTTGAAGATTGAACTTTCTTAACGTAACCAGCTTCATCTAATTGTGCAATGTAATTACTTGCATCACCAAATGCTGTAATTGTGGTACTACCCTCTGGAACTTGATAAATATCAACATCTGTTGGAGCAATAATATCACATGCAATTTGACCAGCAACATTCTTCATA
This sequence comes from Candidatus Fiminaster equi, assembly GCA_018064745.1. GTDB lineage: Bacteria > Bacillota_I > Bacilli_A > RFN20 > CAG-826 > Fiminaster > Fiminaster equi. The sequence continues at coordinate 2,290 of JAGHUR010000035.1, read as the reverse complement.
GCAATGTCCATTGGGAATTCATTGTATTCTGGAATTGGTTTAACTGGTTTATCAAATTTATAACAAACAATATATGTCCATTCGCCATCTGTGTAAAGATGGAATTCAAAATCATAATTAGTACCAGATTTAGTAAAGATTACTTCATCATCATATTCTGTACCAACACTTTCAGTGTATTGTGATAAATTTCTAAAACCTAATAAATATTCATCATATGCACTAATAACTTCTTTATTTGTACCATCTGGGGTACCAGAATATGATGTTTTTGTGCTTGCATCACACTTATTACCTTCAGTATAGAAACCTGAAGCGGTAGTTGGTCTAAATGCCCAGTTATATGGTAAATCAAAATCAACCGATGTCATGAATGACTTCAAAACACTAGTTCTTGAATCTGGTGCAATTCTACTAATAATTTTCACTTGATCAGTAACTAAATCGTCACTTGCTAATTCAACTTTAACAAATCTATTGGCAAAATCATTAGTATTTGTTGATGTTGAAATACATTCATACATAGCAGTTTCATTATCAATAACTGTTAATTTTGCCCAAGTATCTTGATTTCCAGAAATTGGATTTCCACTCTTATCAAGTAAAGTCCAAACAAGTGTACCATCACAAAATCCAGTTTTTGTAATATTAGCCTTAACAATAATTGTTTCTTGTTTTCCAATAATTCTTCTTGTGGAACTTAAAGAAACACCAGTAACTTCTCCAGGATTTAATGGTTTTTCACAATCATCGCAAATATCATTTCCATCAATATCAACGTGTGATTGTTTTGGAGTTGTTAAAGTTTCATAACCTTCATCGGTGCAAGCATGCCAGTGTGAGTATTCATCAGCTGAGTAAACTTCGCTAAACTTATGTTCAAGTTTTGAAATTGTTTCTGTTTCTACTTTACCACAAGCTGAACAAACTCTTTCTTTAAGTCCTGCTTCTTCAAAAGTAGCTTCTTTAGTAACTTTCCATTCGCCAAATGAATGAGCTTCTTCATCTTTCTTTAAGCTATCGAATCCAGCATCTAAGCATTTGTAATAGTGTGTATCTTCGCCTTGGAACAATGTTTTACTAAAAGTATGTGTTAATTGTGGAATGTCTCTAGTTTCCTCATGACCACAAATCTTACATTGTCTAGCTTCAACACCACTTGCTTCATAAGTTGGTGCAGTCTTAACTGTCCAAGAATTGAAAATGTGTGCTTCGAAGTCTTCGACTTCATCACAGCCTTCAAATTCACAATCGTGCCAGTGATTTGTTGCATCAAATGACCAATCTTCTGAGAATTTGTGTTCAGACATTAAATATTCACAGTCATCACACTTATGATCTTTGTTGTCATCAGTGTGTTCTGCAAGTCCAGAAACTTCATCACAGCCTTCAAATTCACAATCGTGCCAATGGTTTGTTTCATCATTTGACCAATCTTCTGAGAATTTGTGTTCAGACATTAAATATTCACAGTCATCACACTTATGATCATTGTTTTCATCAAAGTGAGCGGCTTCATCTTTCTTTAAATCTTCATAGTCTTCATCTGTGCAAGCATGCCAGTGTTTGTTTTCGTCGTGTGACCATTCATCTGAATAATGATGTGGTACAACTTCGCCAACTTCTTTAGTTTCTTCGTAGTCACAAGCAGAACAGAATCTGTGTTGAACTTCTTTGTGTTCAAAGTCGGCTGGAGATTTTTGACTCCATTCACCAAATGAGTGAGCGGCTTCATCTTTCTTTAAATTTTCATAGCCTTCATCTGTGCAAGCATGCCAGTGTTTGTTGTCATCGTGTGACCAGACGTCTGAATAATGATGTGGTACAACTTCGCCAACTTCTCTTGTTTCTTCTTCACCACAAATTGAACAAACTCTGTGTTCGACTTTCTTGTGTTCGAAGTCTGCAGGAGATTTTTGACTCCATTCACCAAATGAGTGTTCGGAACATTTTTCACCACAAAGATCGCAAATATGCCATGGGGCTTTTTCGTCAACGTGGTTACACTCTTTCTTTCCGTTATCGCAACCAGCTAGTACTAATGTGCTCGCAAGCATCGCGGTTGCAATGAGTTTAGATTTTTTCATACGAATAAAATCCTCCTTCCAATGTTAATTTACAAGAAGTAAATTTCGCATATATTACATAATACGCGTGGAAAAAACAACGTTTTTTAAAATGAAACCAGTTACAAAAATAAAAAGATACACAAGGTGTATCTAATTTTATGAAACAAAATTGAAAATTTTCAGTAAAAAATGTAATTATTTAGCAAATATTTTAGCGATAT
>JAGHUR010000064.1 GCA_018064745.1 Candidatus Fiminaster equi | reverse complement strand
TTTTCCATACATATATTATACTATCATTTCATTTGAAATGATAGTGTTATTTTAATTTTTTTAGCAATTCATCCCACCGCTTAGCGAGCTTGAAGCGGGGGTCTTCTTGCTACAATAGATAAAAGGGAAGAATTAACTTCCCTTATTGTTATTCAGCTTTTCTATATTCTAGAACTGGATCTTCACCAAATTTTTCGAGATAAGCATCAATGCATGATTGAATAACTTTTTTAGCTTTTTCTGGGCTTCTAACGTTATCAACAATTGTGTTTTTACCTTCGAGTTGTTTGTAAACTGTGAAGAAGTGTTTGATTTCACGAAGTGAGTGATCTGGAATTTCACCAACATCAGTAATTGTTTGATATGCTGGATCATTGACTGCGACTGCAAGAATCTTTGCGTCTCTTTCACCACCATCAATCATTTCAAGCATTCCAATTGGACGGCACTCAACTAATGCGAGTGGAACAATTGGTTCAGATGAAATAACAAGAACATCAAGTGCATCACCATCATCAGCTAAGGTTTTTGGAATAAAACCATAGTTATGTGGATAGTGGGTTGATGTGTATAAAATACGATCTAGTTTTAATGCACCAGAATATTTATCTAATTCATATTTATTCTTAGAGCCTTGTGGAATTTCAATACAAGCTAAGAAGTGATCTGGTGTGATATCTGCTGGATTAACACGGTGCCATAAATTCATAATATTTACCTCCCAACGCTGAAAGATTATACAAAATGAAAGCGCTTTTTACAACAAAATAATTAAAATTATTCTTTTGTGTTATAATCAAGTTATGAAATTTAGGAAGTTGAATGTTCTAATTTTGCTAAGTGGTTCACTTTTGATGGGGTGTGGAAAATCTGGCGATACACCACTCCTTATGAACTCTGATTTTGTGCTTTACGAAACTATTTCTGATGACCATCTTTTCTACTCACCAACTTTGCAAGAATTTGACAATCTTTATAATTCAAATCTTAACTTCATAATTATGTTTTCTGAAGAAGGTTGTTCAGCATGTGAATCATTTGCTCCAATCATTAAAGAATACATCCAAGACACAAAATATTTGGTTGTAAAAATTGACGGTCCAAAAAATCCAGAAATTGAGAACAAATACAAAGACATTTTATTCAAAGATTCGGGGGTAAAATATCCAGCACTTTTTGTCAAAGAAAATGAAGACAATTTTTATCGTGTTGACTACTCAAAATACATGCAAACAAAAAGTGCATTTTCTCGACACATGGAATCAAGGTACAAAACATCAAAATGTGGCTATTTTCTCGGCGAAATCCCTAGAAAAACCCCAATAATTTCAAATTATACATATGTTGATTTTAAAGCAAATGATACATTTAAAAACAAGATTTCAAATAAGATTTTAAACTCTCAAAATAACGTTATAATTTCATCTAATTTTGACTCAAGTACAATGACTGTTTTTGAGAAAGATTTAAGTGGAGAATTTACGATAGCTAGAACAACACCAATCAGCAATGATTTGGATGATGAAACAATATCAAAATATTTATAATAAAAATAGTTGCCAGGTCGGCAACTATTTTGATTCTGCAGCTTTTAGACGAGAAAGAGCTCTAGCCAACGCTAGCCTTGCTCTTTTTATATCAATGTTTGGATCTTTCTTGGAAAGTCTTTCTTCTGCTCTCTTTTTGGATTCCTTTGCTCTAGCAACATCAATATCTTTTGCATGTTCTATAGCGTTACAAATAACAATAACTTTCTCCTTTGTTACGTTAATTGCACCACCATGAACTGCATAGAAAACTGTCTTTCCATTTTTAATAATGTGAGCTGGAGCATAATCCAACGATCCAATTAATGGAGCGTGACCAGCAAGAAAAGTTCTATAACCACTACCTAATTTAATGGTTAAAGATGTAACTTTTTCCTGAAGGTAAATTCCTTTAGGAGTAATAATTTCTAAAGAAAACTCCATTATTTACCTGCTTTCTTTTCAATATCTTCGATTGTTCCAACATAAAGGAATGCTGATTCTGGATAGTTATCATATTTGCCATCAAGAATTGCTCTAAATGAACGAACTGTATCTTTTACTGGAACATATTTTCCTGGAATGGCGTTGAAACCTTCTGCGACGAAGAATGGTTGTGAAAGGAAGTTTCTAATTCTTCTTGCACGGCCAACGATAACTTTATCTTCTTCAGAAAGTTCGTCCATACCAAGAATTGCAATAATATCTTGAAGTTCTTTGTATCTTTGAAGAATCTTTTGAACTTCACGAGCAACTTCATAGTGTTCTTTACCAACAATGTTTGGATCAAGAACATTTGAGCTTGAATCGAGTGGATCAACAGCTGGATAAATACCAAGTGCTGCTGTATTTCTATCAAGAACTGTTTTTGCATCAAGGTGAGAGAATGTTGTTGCAGGAGCTGGGTCAGTTAAGTCATCAGCTGGAACATAAATTGCTTGGACTGATGTAATAGAACCATTCTTTGTAGAAGTGATACTTTCTTGTAATTGTCCCATTTCAGTTGCAAGAGTTGGTTGATAACCAACAGCGGATGGCATTCTGCCTAACAAGGCAGAGACTTCAGAACCTGCTTGAGTAAATCTGAAAATGTTATCAATAAAGAGAAGAACATCTTGATGTTCAACATCTCTAAAATATTCGGCCATTGTTAATCCTGATAATGCAACTCTCATTCTTGCTCCAGGAGGCTCGTTCATTTGACCGAAAACAAGTGCGGTCTTAGCGAGAACTCCGGACGCTTTCATTTCATAATATAAATCGTTTCCTTCACGTGAACGTTCACCAACGCCTGCGAAGACTGAAATACCTTTTTGTTCAGTTGCAATGTTATGGATTAATTCTTGGATAAGAACTGTTTTTCCAACACCTGCACCACCAAACAAACCAACTTTTCCGCCTTTCATATAAGGACAAAGTAAGTCGATAACTTTAATACCTGTTTCAAGGATTTCAGTTTGAACGTTTTGATCCTTAAATGTTGGGGCTTTTCTGTGAATTGGTAGGCGATTTGCAAAGGATTTTTCATTTTTTACTTCATCAATTGGGTTTCCTAAAACATTGAACATACGTCCTAAAGTTTCGTTTCCAACTGGTACGGTAATTGGTGATTTTGTATCGATGACATCGAGTCCTCTAAGAACACCTTCTGTTGGTCCCATAGCGATACATCTTACAATGTCATCTCCAATGTGTTGAGCAACTTCAATTGTTAGAGTTGCTTCTCCTGGTAATTTTACAATTAAGGCAGTAAGTAATTCTGGTAAATGTTCATCTTCAAATCTTACGTCGATGATTGGACCGACGGCTTGAACAACATGACCAATATTTTCTTTTTTCATTTTTGTGCCTCCTTATTTCTTCTGACCAGCGACAACCTCAAGAATCTCTTGAGTAATTGCAGCTTGTCTTGCTTTGTTATATTCGATTGTTAACTTATCAATAAGTTCGTCAGCATTATCGTTGGCGTTTTCCATTGCGGTACGTCTACTTGCTTGCTCACTAACTTGAGATTCGATAAGTTTTTGATATAAAGACGAAACTAGATAAATTGGAACTAACTCTTCGATCAAGGTCTTAACATTCGGATCGTAGATTGGTGCATAGCCAATATCTTGTTTTTCCTCTTTATTTACGATTGGGAATAAAGTTATTAAGGTTGGTTCAAAGCGAAGGGAGTTAACATACTTTGTATAAACAACTTTAATTGAACGATATTTTCCTTTTAAGAATTCTGAATGTAGATGTCTTCCAAGTTTTGAAGTGGCATCATAATCGAGTTTTTCATTCATTCTGACATAGTCAGAAATAACTTCATATCCTTCTTTGTTATAGTTAAGTTCACCTTTTAAACCTATTGGTAAAATAATTGAACTTTCTTTTGAAATATTTCCCTTAACAAAGTTAAATACATTTGAGTTATATGATGCACATAAACCTAAATTGGAATTAATGACAACCACTAAATCTTTGTCTCCTTTACCCTCTTTGAGGTAAGGAATTTCTTCATTTGCATCAAGCGCACCAAAAAGATGGAAGATAACATTTTCCATTTCTTTCACATAGAACTGATTGCGTTCCATTACATTTCTAAACTTTTTAAGTTTAACGGTTGCAACAAGTTCCATGGCCTCAGTAATTTTCTTTGTAGATTTTACTGAAGTGATTCTTCTTTTTGTTTTGTTCAATGCTTGTGCCATATTACTTTAGTGTTTCAAAGAATCCTTTTAATACTTCATGAAGTTTTGCTTCAAGAGTTTCTGAGATAACTTTCTTAGACAAAATTTCTTTACTAATCTCTTTATGAGATGAGGAAATATGAGAGTAAAGTTTATCGAGTGCTGGTTTGATTTCAGACACCTTTAATTCTTCAAGATATCTGTGTTTTGCAGCGAATAATTCAATAATTTGACGATCAACTGGGTAGGTATCGTATTGTGCTTGTTTTAAGATTTCCATCAAAACTGCACCATGAGTAAGTACCTTCTTAGTTTCTGCATCAAGGTCACTTCCAAATTGTGAAAATGCTTGAAGTTCACGATAGTTTGCAAGTTCAATCTTTAAACTACCTGCGACTTGTTTCATTGCTTTAAGTTGAGCAGCACTTCCAACACGGCTGACTGATAAACCTGAATCAATAGCAGGTCTTTGACCAGCATTGAATAAATCAGTCATAAGGAAGATTTGTCCATCTGTAATAGAAATGACATTTGTTGGAATATAAGCTGAAATATCACCAGCTTGTGTTTCAATGATTGGCAAAGCAGTAATGCTTCCACCACCATTTGCATCATTTAATTTACATGCGCGCTCGAGAAGTCTTGAATGTAAATAGAAGACATCTCCTGGGTAAGCCTCACGTCCGCTTGGTCTCTTTAGTAAGAGAGAAAGTGTACGATAAGCAACTGCGTGTTTACTTAAATCATCAAAGATGATTAAAGTGTCTTTACCTTGCTCTAACCATTCTTCTGCCATTGCCATACCTGAATAAGGGGCAAGGTAAAGAAGCGGAGCAAGTTCACTTGCTGTCGCAGAAACGACAGTTGTGTATTTCATTGCATCAGCTTTACGTAATTTATCTACGATAGATGCAACTGTTGAATTCTTTTGACCAATTGCAACATAGATACAATTTACGTTCTGATCCTTTTGGTTAATGATTGTGTCGATGGCAATAGCAGTTTTACCTGTTTGTCTATCACCAATTATAAGTTCTCTTTGACCTCTTCCTATAGGAATCATTGCATCAATAGCCTTAATTCCGGTTTGAAGAGGAGTATCAACTGATTTTCTATAAATGACACCTGGTGCAATACGTTCAACTGGACGGTGAGATTTGGTTTTAACTTCACCAAGACCATCGAGTGGTTGACCAAGGGCATTAACAACTCTTCCAAGAAGAGCATCACCAGTAGGAACTTCGACAACTCTTTTGGTACGTCTAACGACGTCACCTTCTTTAATTTCGGTGTCGTTTCCAAGTAAGACGCAGCCAACGTTTTCTTCTTCAAGGTTCATAACCATTCCATAAATGGAATTTGGGAATTCTACTAGTTCACCTAGCATTGCTTTATCAAGACCATAAACCAAAGCAACGCCATCACCTACGGTAATAACAGTGCCAACATCGTTAGAATCAACCTTGCTAGAAAAATCTGTAATTTGCTTTTTAATTAAAGCAGAGATTTCTGAAGTTTTAATGTTCATTAGCCGTTTCTCCTTTCTTTTAAATTTTTCTTCATTGTTTCGAGTTTGTATTTGATTGAACCATCAAAAACATGGTCATGAACCACTACTTTAACTCCACCGATTAGTCTAGGATCGATTTTGTTAGTAAGTTCAACTTTACGATTAAGTTTCTTGGAAATAGCATTTGCAATTTCGTTAACTCTTTTTTCAGTTAAAGGTTCAGTTGAATAGACAAATCCTTCGTAAATATCGAGTTCAAAATTAATGTTTTTCACTACTTCTTTTACGATGTTTTTGTAGTTATGAATTTGATGTTTCTCGACAAGTAATTTAATAAAGTTATTGAGGTTTTCCAGGCGATATTTGCTTAAAATCCCGTCAATTACTGAAAATTTTTCACTTGCTTTGACAAAGTATGATTTTAAAAATTTAAGAACTTCAGGACTACTTTCGAATAATGCTTCCACGTCTAAAATTGCAAGCTTGTATTGCTCGAGTTTATTTTCATCTTTTGCAATGCTTACAATTGCTGATGCATATCTACTTGCAGCTTCTTCCATTACTTATCTTCCTTTAAATCATCAATGAAACTATCAATGAGTTTCTCGTTATCTTTTTTAGTAACTTCTCTTTCAAGAACTTTACTTGAGGCATCGATCGCGACCGAAACAATTTCGCGATGAATCTCATCTTTGCTTGCTTCAATTTCTTGAGCAATTTCTTCTTTTGCCTTTTTAACTTCGGCTTCTTTTTCTTGTTTTGCTTTTTCGAGAATTGCTTGTCTTTCTTTGTTCGCATCTTCTTTTGCTTTTTCAACAATTCCCATTGCTTCTATCTTCTTTTCTTTAATTTGGTCATTGGCGTCGCTTAAAAGTTTGGTAGCTTCAAGCTCCTTTCTTTCTGCAGACTTAATCTTTTCTTCAACATAATCCCCACGCTTTTTAAGAAGATTCTTTACTGGTTTATATGCGACAAAAAAGACGACCAAAAGAAGAATAATAAAAGCGAGGAATACTGCTAAAGCATCCCAAGGATTTGGGAACAATTTATCAAGGAAGTCCTGTTTAGATATTGGACCACTTGATTCATTTGCTAAACTTTGAACAAAGTTCATGTGCAATACCTCCTATTTTACATAACAAAGATAATTAAAATTGCGACTAAAAGTGCGTAAATACCACATGTTTCGACAAGGGCTGCACCAATAATCATGCTACTACGTAGCTTTCCATACATTTCTGGATTTCTTGCCATACCATCAATAGCTTTTGTGACAAGTAAACCTTCACCAATGGAAGATGCGCCTGCACCAAAGATGGCGATAGCAGCTGCGATAGCCTTTAAACCTACATCTGTCATTTAACTGCCTCCTTTCTAGAGCCCATTTCGGCCTCTTGTTCTATTTCATCTGGTCTTTCTTGAGCAATGAATAAACATGTTAGGAACACGAAAACCATTGTCTGAACAAAACCAGAGAATAAGTCAAAATATGCGTGAAGTACTGGAGTAATAATTGGAACCAAGAATATTCCAGAAGCTCCACCTGCAATAACACTACCAAAGATTGCGGTTGAAGCACTCTCTAATGCGTTATTAACAATCGTAATTAAAACCCAACCGACAACACCATTACCAAACATACGAAGTGTCATGGAAATTAATGGTGCCCACATTGAAAGTAAGTTGATTGGAAGGAAAACTGGAAGAGGATCAACAAAGCGTTTGAAGTATTTTCCTTTGTTGTATCTCATTGCAGTAAAGTGAATTAATGCAAAAGTAACCAAGGCTAGTACCAAAGGTACTGCAAGGTTATTTATTGGAGATGGAAGTCCAGTTATTCCTATCGTAAATGCGATGAATAAGAATGGAATAATTGCAAGCAATATTCCACCGAAATTTTCAAAACCTGGGCCCATAATATCTGCAACAAAGGCATCAAGTTTTTCAACACACCATTCAACAACTTTGAGAAGTCCTTTAGGGCGTTTTAATGGATCAGCACGTCTTGCTAAGATGCCAACAACAATTGCAAGAATAACTAAAATTCCAATGACGAAAAGAGCAACGATTACTTCGCCACTTGGATTGAAACTATTCCATGTTGCTGGATCAGTGTACTTGTCCATTATTCCTCCTTATTTTTCTCCTCAATTTTCTTATCTAACTTATGAGTTCCTTTAATTTGACCAATAATGAGAATAATAAACATTGGACTATAACCAATGAGTGCTCCCCAAATTGAATAATTAAAATGATAATTTTTTACTTTATATTGCATTAATGCAAAAAAGATCATCATGCCGACAAATAAAATCATTCTTAAAAAGTAGAAAAGCAAATACAAACCTGTCTTGTTTTCTTTCATTGCACTGTCACTGCCTTTAAAGACAAACAAGGTTGATATCATTGCAACAACTGTTCCAACTGAGGAACCAAGTACCCAACCTGTTTGATCAAAAGCAAAACCAATAAATGAAAGACCAATGACAATAATGCCAATAACTCCTTCAAGTAAGATTGTTAATTCTAACTCGTTAATTTTTTTTAAAAATTTCTTCATGCGTATATTATGCGGTAAAACATTTAAAAAAGTCAACCATAATTGGTCGACTTTTAGTTTGTGTTTATCTCCTATTTTACAAGAACTCTTTTGAGAACTGTTGATTTGATAATTCCGTTCTCCATTTGAACCTTGAGTTCGCCTTGAATAAGTGGGAATAAGTAATCTCTAAATTCTTGTGTCATGTGGCCTTGATCTTTAACCCATGCAGCCGGAACTTTTTGTTCAACGTTAGCAATCTTTTTGATGTTAACTGCTTTATAGCTTACTTTGTAAGGAGCAGTAGAAACACGTTTGATTGCAATCATCTTGCCAGTCATTCCTTTGACTGCTTTTTTGACTGCTAATTCACCACATTTTTGAGCTTCTTTTGAATCAACTTTTGATGTTAAGAATGAGAATGCTCTTTGTGGGAGTGAGAGCTCGATTGCGCGAATCTTGTAGCCAAATTTTTCTTCAACAATATTTGCGAGGTCTGCACCTGCACCACCAAGTTGTGCGTGACCGAATGAGTCATATTTGACTTTTGACATATCTCTTTCGAATTCGATTCCTTCGGAAACTGCAACGATTGCATTGCCTTTTTCCTCATATAAATCGTGAACTCTCTTGAGGAAGTCTTCCATATCAAATTTTTGTTCTGGTAAGTAGATCAAATCTGGTCTAATTCCTTCAGGAAGCATATCAACTGCTGCTGTTAACCAACCAGCATTTCTTCCCATAACTTCAATGATGTAAACTTTGCCCTTTTTGTAGCAAACTGCATCAATGATGATTTCTTTGACAGTGTTGATGACATATTTTGCAGCACTTGGGAAGCCTAATGAGTGGTCTGTTTCTGCGAGGTCGTTATCGACTGTTTTTGGAACGCCCATAACCTTGATATCAAGGCCTTTTTCCTTACAAAGTAAGGAGAGTTTCATACAAGTATCCATTGAATCGTTTCCACCATTAACGAAAACGTAACCAATATTGTGCTTCTTGCAAGTCTCTAAAATTGTTGCGTATTCTGGATCGTGAAAATCCTTTGGAAGTTTGTGACGTGAAGTACCAAGAATTGAACCTGGAGTTTGTTTAAGTAACTCAATTTGTTCTGGGTCTTCTTTTCCTAAATCAATAATGTTATCAGTGAGAAGTCCTTCAATTCCATTAAGTGAGCCATAGATTGCGTTAATTTCTGGATGCTTTTTTGCTTCCATAATTGCACCATAAAGGCTGCTATTAATGACTGATGTTGGACCACCTGATTGAATGTAAACCATTGCTTTTGCCATAATAATCTCCTTCTAGTATTTGTTATTTGTTAAATAACCAATAACAACAATAGCAGGTAATATTTTACTAAAAATTAATTTTAAGTAAAGAAAAATAGCAAGAATTTCATGTAAGCGCTTTTAATATTTCTATTGAAATGAAAGCAAGTTTGCTTTATGATAAATACGCCTAAAAAGGAGAAAACTTATGTCATTTACAATTAAAATTAATGGACAAGAAAAGAAATTCGCAAATAAAGTTCAGTTATCTGAACTTGTCGAAAATGGTAACAAAGATATTATTTGTGCCAGAGTTAACAACAGACTAAGAGAATTAACTTACTATGTCGATGAAGATGCAAAAGTTGAATTATTAACAATTAAAGATGAAGATGCAGCAAAAATCTACGAAGCTTCATTAAGATATGTTGCAATCATGGCTTTTGCAAGACTTTATCCTGAATTAAAAGTCAGAGTCACACGTAACGTATCGCGTTCTACTTTTATTCAAATCTTAAATTCTGGTAAATCTTCTAACCAAAAAATGAGAAATGCAATTGAGGAAGAAATGCACAAGATTATTGATGCAGATTTCCCATTAATTCGTCATTCAATTCCAAAAGAAGAAGCCAAGAATTATTATGAAAGATTCGGTTTAGGAGATAAACTCGAAGCTCTTCCATATCGTCCAGAAAAGAGCGTTCACTTATATGAATGCGATGGATACTTCAACTATCTTGCTTCAAGAATGGTTCCATCAACAGGCTACTTAAAGAACTTCAAATTACATCTTTATGTTCCAGGAATGATCCTTCAAGCTCCAAGAGCTGAAGCAAAAGGTGATATTCCACCATTTGTCGATGCTCCTACCTATGGTAGAACATTAAAAGAAGCACACGTCTGGGCAAAGAAAGTTAATGCCGAAACAGTTGCAAAGATCAATGAACACATCCACAAAGATGGTGTTATTGACTTTATTCAACTTTGCGAAGCAAGACACAACAGAATGCTTGCAGAACTCGGTGAAAGAATCGTTAAAGATATTGATAACATTCGTATTATCTGTGTTGCAGGTCCATCAAGCTCAGGCAAAACAACATTTGCTAACAGATTAAGAATTGAACTTATGTCACGTGGACTACGTCCAATTAGAATCTCACTTGATGACTATTACTTAACAAAAGACAAAGCACCAAAAGATGAAGATGGAAAACCAGACCTCGAGTCAATCGAAGCTCTTGATATTGATCTCTTCAACCAAAATATGCTTGATCTTATCAATGGCGAAGAAGTCACACTTCCTAAATTTGACTTCAAAGTTGGCCACCGTGTAGAAGGTAGAAAACTAAGAGTCGGACCAGAAGAACCAATTATTATTGAAGGTATCCATGCTCTTAACGACAGAATGACAACACTCATTCCAAGACATCAAAAATTCAAAATCTTCATTGCTCCACAAGCACAAATCAACCTTGATAACCACTGCCCAATCTCAACAGTTGACTTACGTCTACTTCGTAGATTAGTTCGTGACTACAAGTTCCGTGGTGCTTCAGCAGAAGAAACAATCGGCATGTGGCCAAGTGTCCGTCGCGGTGAATTTAAATGGATTTATGAAACTCAAGAAGGCGCAGACTATGTTTATAACTCAATGCTTCAATATGAACTTTGTGTTATGAAAAAATATGCACAACCACTTCTTGAAGCAGTTAAACAAGAATCAGCATTCTTCCCAACAGCAGAAAGATTACTTCGTATGCTCAAGTACTTCGATGATATGCCAGATGAATGGGTTCCATGTAACTCACTCATGAGAGAATTCATTGGGGGTTCTTGCTACGCTGATTGCTAATAACTAACCAAGCAAAAAGACAACTCGCAAGGGTTGTCTTTTTTTATATATATTAAATAAGAATTAAGCTTTGAATAATCTGGCTGCTTTTACTGCATTCGTCCAGGATTTTGTGTAATTTTGTGCGAGATTTGCAGGCATTTTTGGTGAAAACTCTGCTTTTACATCATGGCAATCCTTAACGTGTTTAAGTGATTTAAAGAAACCTGATTGAAGACCAGCAAGATAGCAAACTCCAAGGGCTGTTGACTCCAAACAACATGGTTTTTGAATATCAATTTGGAGAATGTCTGATTGGAATTGCATCAAAACATTTGAGTTTGTTGCACCACCATCAACTTTTAGTGATTTAATTACAATTTGTGATTCTTCAGACATAATGTCGAAAACATCTTTTGATTGGAAAGCAATTGCTTCAAGAGTTGCACGAACAATGTGATGTCTATTTGTTGCACGTGTCATTCCGAAAATTGTTCCACGCACATCATCATCCCAATAAGGTGTTCCAAGTCCGACAAATGCTGGGACAAAATAAACCCCACCATTGTCTTTAACTTTAAGTGCAGATTCATCTGCTTCAGGTGCTTCTTTAATAACTTTCAAACCATCTCTTAACCATTGAATTGCTGCACCACCAATGAATACAGATCCTTCTAAAGCGTAGGTTGTTTTTCCATCAATTGTCCATGCAATTGTAGTTAATAATCCTTTCTTTGAAAGGATAGGTTTACTTCCTGTGTTCATTAACATAAAGCAGCCTGTGCCGTATGTATTCTTACAATCGCCTTCTTTAAAACATGTATGACCAAAAAGTGAAGCTTGTTGATCACCTGCAACACCAAGGATATGAATATCGCGATTAAAATATTCAATTTTTCCATAGTCATGTTTACTTGAATAAACTTCTGGGAGCATCTTTTCTGGAATATTAAATATTTCCAAAAGATCCTTGTCCCATTTTAATGTATTAATATTGAATAATAATGTTCTAGAAGCGTTTGTTGTATCAGTTGCATGAACTTTACCATTTGTTAACTTCCAAATTAACCAAGTATCAATTGTACCGAAAAGTAATTCGCCTTTTTCAGCACGCTTTTGTGCGCCATCAACTTTATCTAAAATAAATCTAATTTTTGAAGCTGAAAAATATGGGTTGATAATGAGACCAGTTTTGTTATGAATAATTGTCTCTTTTTTAGCCAATTTTTCACAGATATATTGAGACTGTCTTGATTGCCAAATTATAGCATTATATACGGGTTTTTCCGTCTTTTTCTCCCAAATTACCGTGGTTTCTCTTTGATTTGTAATGCCAAAAGAATCAATCTCTTCCCACTTAACATTAGCCTTAATTAAAACGTTATTTATAACATCTACAACTGAGCTCCAAATTTCAGTAGCGTCCGCCTCAACATAACCCTCTTTTTGATAGACTAAATTTACTTCTTTTGATGCAGATGCAACTAAAGAACCTTTTCTATCAAAAAGGATTGCTCTTGATGATGTTGTTCCTTGGTCAATTGAAAGAATATACTTTTTCATTTATTTTTTGCTTCCTAGCATTTTTTCAATATCTTTTACTTCTTTAATAATATCTTTAGAAAGTACTTCTGAACCATCTTCAGTAATTAAAATATCATCTTCGATGCGAACACCAATTCCTAAATCCTTAAAATATAATCCTGGTTCACATGTAACAACGTTACCTGGAATTAATTTTGAGATTCTATCGGTGCCATCGTGAGTATCTAAACCTAAATGGTGAGAAACTGAATGATAATTAACTTTTCCAATGTCTTCTTTAGAAGTGATCAAGCCTTTTTCAAAGCATTCATTTGCTAAGAACATTTTTGCAAATTCGTTTGCTTCTTTTAAGGTAATACCTGGACGCATAAATGCTGCAGTTTGTTTATTACAATTTAATACAATTTCATATATAACTTTTTGAATGTCAGTGAATTTACCATTTACTGGGTAAGTTCTTGAAATATCACCACAGTAATAATTCTTTGCTGCACCAACATCAAAAAGAACTAAATCACCATCTTTTAATTGGTCTTTTTGATTTGGGTAATGGAGTATAACTCCATTTTTACCACCAGCAACAATTGATGGGAAGGCTAGATCAGAATCTTGGTCCTCATAAATTGTGTAGTTAAAAATATTGCGCATGTTGTACTCATATTTACCTGGAGCAAGATTAATTAATGCATTCTTCAAGCCAAGTTCAGTAGAAGCAATTGCTTCTCTAATCATTTCAATTTCGGCTTCAGATTTAATCATTCTCATTCCCATAATTAATTCATGGCAATCCAAAACTTCAAGACCATGAACAACTTCGAGTTCTTTCTTGTATGCCTGAGTTGATTTCATTTCACCAATTTTTAATTCATTTTCAAGATCTAAGTAAAACTTAGTAATTGGTTCACTATTTCTTTCGTTATCATTAAAGAAAGCAAGAATTTTACCTTCAAAAGCTGTTCTAACGAAAACATTAGAGATGCCTGAAATATCTTTAGCTTCTTGATGATTAAGTTTGTAACCAGTCCATTTTTCAATCTTTTCATCTTTTTCATCAACAAAGAGATATTCCATTTTTTCTCCATCATTTTTTACAAGCATTAAAATTGAATTTTCTTGTCTAATACCTGTTAAGTAATAAAAGTTTTTATTTGGAACAAAGTCATAATTCTCATCGCCAGATTTTTTCTTACCGACACCAGCGAAAAGAATGGTAACTGAGTTATCATCTAATAAATCAAAAAATTCATTTCTTCTTTTTGCGTATTCATTTGCGTCAATCATAATCTTCACCTTCTATAATTTTTCTTAGTTCCAGAGACTTCAATTTCTGCATGTGGGAATGCATCTGCAAGTTGCTCTGCGAATCCTTCATCTGCTAAAACATCAACACTAATTTTATCCTCATATTGAGCATTTTCAATAGAAAATCCCCATCTTTTTGCCATTCTTTGGAGTTCATCATACTCTGCATAAGTGAGAACCATTTTGTAAATAAACTTGTTTTCAATTGTTACAATATCGGCGGAATTAATAACTTGAACACCAGTCTCTAAATAAGTAGACATTAATCTTGATGCACCAAGCAAAACGCCTCCGAAATAACGAACAACAATTAGTAAAACTTCGTCCATTTCCTTTTTCTCAAGAAGTTCGAGTAATGGTCTGCCTGCAGTTTTTGCTGGTTCGCCATCGTCAGAACACTTCTTGTTATTCCCAACTATGTAAGCATAACAATAATGTTTAGCTTTTGGGTATTGTTTCCTAATATCTAAAAGATATTGTTTTACAGATTCAACACTTGTAGCATGAATTAACACACCAATAAATGATGATCTGTCCCTAACAAGGGTAATTTCATTTCTTTCCAATATAGTAAACATTAAGATTAATTATACATTTTTTCTAAGAAAAAGAATATAATTGAATTGCAATGTTTAAAAATCACAAATGTAAGAACTGCAAAATTGACTACGACGAGACATTCACCGAATGCCCAAGATGTCATCATAGAAACGAGTCTTTGAACCGTGATTTTAAACATATTCAAATGCTTTCATGGCCAAAACAAATAGGTTTATTTGCAATGGGTCTTGGAGGATTTGAACTTATTGCTTTCATTTTATCAGTGATTTTAGTTAAAGCAGGATTTGCTAAAGGCAATGAAGTTTTAGCTAACATGCTTTTAAACGCAATTGTCTATTTAATTCTTTTTGTGTCTTTATTATTTATTTGTAATAAAGATATTAAAAAGTTACTCAGTAGTTTTAAATCTTGGGAACCTTATATTGCTGGAGTTGTTTGC
>JAGHUR010000057.1 GCA_018064745.1 Candidatus Fiminaster equi | reverse complement strand
TTTAACCTTTTATAAATTTCTACAAAATCATTTGAAAGAGGATATTTTTCAATGTCTTCTTCTTTTATAAAGAAGATATTGCCTTCTTTTGACGATTTAAGTTCGCCCTTAAAGCATTTGGTTTTAAATAACATTGCAAGGTGACGAATATTGTCTCCAAATTCATTCCATTCAATGTAACCTCTAGGTTCGAGATTTGAAACTTCAAGGCCAGTTTCTTCTTTCATTTCACGAACAACAGCATCTACAATGAGTTCCTCGTCTTCAACGTGTCCGCCAGGGAATGTGAGTCCTGGCCAATCTTTTTTAACTCTATTTTCAACTAGAAAAGAACCATCATCTTTATAGACCATGCACATGATGGTTAACTTTGTAACTTTTTGTTTGTGAGATTTGTCTTTCTTCACAAAATCTTTGTTTACACCATTTTGAATCATAATTAGAAATCTAACTTTAATAAGTTATCCTTTGAGAGTTTATGTGTTAAGAATTCAATGCCAACAGAAGCTAGAAGGCATCCAACAAATAATAATACTTGAACAAGAATTTTTTCGTTTGGCCCACCTATTGTTACCATATCTTTTAAATTAGGAATTTTTGGAAGCATCATTGTTCCTAAGAATGCAACAAGAATATAGAAAATAACACCAACTATTGTTGGACCAATAATACTTTTTCCTGTCTTATAGAACCATGGTAAATAGATTAAATCAGTCAATGATAAAACAAGAATAATTATGCCAAACAAGGCAAAGCCTTGATTAATATCAAATCCAAGATCAGGGATTGCTCCGCCATTGTTTCTAATAGAAGGATAAATAACAAAGAATCTAATTAATAAAGTTGCAAGTAGTGGAATGAAAAGTAAAACTTTTAAATAAGTAATTGAAACCATACGAGCAGTAATAACATCTTTCTTTCTTAATGGTAAATTGCATGAATAAAATAAATCATTTGTTGTCTGGCCCTTGTTTGCACCTAAGAAAAGGAAAGTATAAGCAGCAATTAAATAAACAGGTCCTACACAAGCTGGATAGTTTGGAATTAGTCCCATTAAGCCGAAAAGTAAAACAAACACGTAGCAAAGTGGGTGAATAGAAAGTTTTAATTCTTTAAAAAATAAATTCTTCATCTTCTTCTCTCTCCTTTTCTTCGTAAACCATAACAGTTTCTAAATCTGGATTAGAAACTTTTAGTTTCTTGCTTAATTCTTTTGCGTTTTCAATGCGGACTAGACCAGTAAAGACTTTCTCGTCTTTCTTGTAAGAAATGAGTTTGTCTTTAGTTTCTTCAAATAATGATATGTCGCCTTCGACATACTTATAGTCAGCGATGAATTCATCTTTTGTTTTTGAAGAAATGATTTTTCCTTTTTTAATATAGACAATGTGATCAGCACATTTCTCTAAATCTGAAGTAATATGTGTAGAGAAAAGAATACTTCTTTTGCCAGTTTTAACTAAGCTTTTAAAAATGTCTAGAATCTCATCTCTACTAACTGGGTCAAGTCCAGAAGTTGGTTCATCAAGAATAAGAAGTTTTGCGTCATGAGAAAGTGCAATAGCAAGATTGTATTTTACTTTCATACCACTTGATAATTCTTTGACTTTTTTGTCTTGATCTAAGCCAAACTTTTTACAAATTTTTTCATATATTTCTTGATTCCAGTTTCTATAAAAACGAGCAGTGACTCTAGTGAGTTTACCAATCTTCATATCTGGAAAATAATTGATTTCTGATAGGGAAAATGAGATATTTTGGCGATTTTCTAATTCATTTTCAAAGAAGTTATGACCAAATACATAAACCTCTCCTGAATCAAAATGTAGAAGATTCATCATACCTTTTAAAGTAGTGGTTTTACCTGCGCCATTACGACCAATAAAACCACAAATACTTCCTTCTTCAATTGAAAAAGAAACATCATCCAATTTAAATTTTGGATATTGTTTACAAACATTTTTAACTTCTAGTGTTTTCATTTTCGATCATCCACCAAATCATAGATAGCATCAGCTTTAACTAACGCCAAGCCTTTTTGTTTATCGCCTAAAAAAAGTAAGGTGTCACCAGAAGAAATATTAAACATTTCTCTAGCTTCTTTAGGGACAATTATTTGTCCTTTTTCACCAACTTTTACAGAAACAATAAATTTATTTTTAATTGTTTTTTTCATTTCTTACTTTTCCTACTTTCCATACTTATTATACTACATAATATATAAAAGAAAAGGTGCATTTCAATTGCCCCTAAATTTTATAAGAAGTAAATTTATTTACAAAGTAAATATGCATCTTCATCAACATAGACAGTTACATCTGGATGTTTTTGAAGAATTGAACATGGCATTGATTCATCAATTGGACCTTTAATTAATCCATAGACTGCTTGAGCTTTGTTTTTACCAGTTGCGATAAGAACAATCTTTCTAGCATTCATAATGGATTTGAGACCCATTGTAACTGCACGTGTTGGAACCTCTGAAATGTCATTAAATAAACGAGAGTTATCTTTGATAGTTTGTTCAGTAAGTTCTGTTTCGTGAGTAAGTGAATCAAATGATGTTCCTGGTTCATTGAATGCGATATGACCATCAGATCCAATACCAAGGATTTGAATATCAATTCCACCTGCTTTAGCAATCATTCCATCATATTCATTCATAAACTTCTTGTAATCTCCAACACCAAGAAGAACGTTTGTGTTCTTTTTATCGATGTCGATATGATTGAATAAGTTTTCGTTCATGAAGTAACGATATGATTGGTTATGAGTTCCCTCTAAACCAACGTATTCATCTAAGTTAAATGTTTTACATTTAGCAAATGAAACACGGCCTTCTTTGTTTGCTTTTGCCATGTTTGCATAAACATCAAGTGGTGATGTACCAGTTGCAAGCCCTAAGACTGCGTTTGGTTTTTTATTTACAACATTTATGAAGTCTTCTGCAATCATCTTTGAGATTACTTCATTTGAATTAACAACGACTTTCATTTTTAAACCTTCTTTCTACTTTTTATCAACAACCTCATTTTGAGATTTTACAATCTTATTTGCTTTTACAACTCCTCTTAACATTGTAAGTGGATAAACTTGTGAATTTTGACCAATAACTGTTCCTGGATTTAATACAGATCCACAGCCAATATCAGCATGGTCTCCAAGGAAACCGCCAATCTTTCTAATTCCAGTTTCGTGGTCAATTTCCCCGTGAATTACAACGTTTTTCCCGTCGCTTTTAAGATTTGATAGGATTGAACCAGCGCCCATATGAGTGAAGTTTCCGATAATAGAATCACCGACGTAATTGTAGTGTGGAACTTGAGCGTGTCTCATTAAGATTGCATTCTTAAGTTCGGATGAATTTCCTACTACAGAATCATCTCCAACAATGACTGAACCACGAATGTAAGCACCTGGTCTAATTTCGACATTGTTTCCAATAATTGTTGGTCCAATGATTGTTGCAGTATTTGCAATCTTAACGTTTTTTCCAACAAGAACATCATCATCGATTATGGTGAAGCCATCAATGCCTCGAGCACACAGTGTTTTAACGTATTCTTTGATACCACCAAGTAAATCCCAAGGATTTTCTTCAGAAAAAATGTAATTATCGATGTAATCAATATCACTTTTTCCGTAAAGATCTTTAACAGCTATCTTGTCCATATTAGTGTTCCTTTCTTAGAAAAGACAAAAATATTATCGCACATAGGATAAAAAATATAGAAATATTTTATAAAAAAACATCCAATTAATCGGATGTTTTAGTGTTTGAGTGGCGGAGTAGAAGGGGTTCGAACCCTTGCGCCAGTTACCCGACCTAACGGTTTAGCAAACCGTCCCCTTGAGCCTCTCGGGTACTACTCCAGGCGAAAAGTATTATAACATTATTTTTATGTAAATAAAGCACAAAGATAGTATAATTGACTTATGAGATTTCCAATTCCGGCATATATTTTCCTTGGGTTATTTGTAGTTGCATCCATAATCCAACTAGTATTTGCATTTACAGAAAATCAAAAATTTAGAAGAAGAGAAAAATTTGCATGTCTTCTTATGCTTGGACTTGCTGCTGTTTTTGCATTTCCAAATGAACCACTTATATATGTTGGCGCATTCCTTGGAATGATTGGCGATATACTTGTTCTTAGAAAGAAAACTTTTATTGCAGGTACAGTCGCATTTTTGCTTGGTCATATTTGCTACATAATGGAAGCACTTTGGCACATTGTTGGTTTTGAAAATATTACATATTGGCAACCAATAGTAATTGTTTTAACATTTGCTCTTGTTTTTACCGCAATGTTCTTAGTTTGTAAGTTTAAAACAAAACATAGCAAAGTAGATGTCTTTGGACAATCATTATATTTTGCTGTTCAAACAGCTTATATTCCAACATTTATTTTCTCGATAATTCAAGCTGGAAATACTATGTATTTATCTTTGGCTGGTGCAATATTCTTTATTCTTTCAGATTGCATTCTTGTTAAAACACATTTTGGTCCTAAATTTAAAAGGTACGATTTTTGCATTATGCTCACGTACCTTTTAGCAGAAGTGTTAATTATTTCAGGTTTTGTATTAACCTTAGCTAGATAAGCTTTTTAGATTTTAAATACTCGATTAATTGTGCCATTGCTTTTGCACGATGAGAGTATTTATTTTTTACGTCCTCAGAAGCTGTTCCAAAGCATTGTTTTGCTTCATTAGAATAGAAAATTGGATCATAACCAAATCCACCTTCACCTTCAGGCTTAGAAAGTATGATTCCTGGGCAAATTCCCTTGAAAATCACTGGTTTTTCCTCAATATTTAGTAAAGTGATAACACATGTAAAGAAGGCCGATTTGTCTTCATATGGTTCAAGTTTTTTAATGAGTTCTGGGTTAGCAAATTTGTTGCCACCGCAAGAGTCTGCAAATCTTGAAGAATGTATTCCCGGGAAGTTGTTTAAAGCAACAACATTCAAACCAGAATCATCAGCAATGATTGGCATTTTAGTAAATTCGGCTAAAGCCTGTGCTTTAATTAAAGAGTTCGCTTCGTAAGTTTCGCCATTTTCATCTGGATTAACATTAATGCCCAAATCTTTTGGTGAATGAATCTTAATGTCGTAACCTGAAAACATCTCTTCATACTCATGAATCTTGTGTTGATTATTAGAAGCGACTAGAAGTTCAAACATATTAGAATTTTATTGTTAATCCTGAGTTGGAAAGAATTAAATATGCGATGTATGAACCAATGAGCAAAACACCAATTCCATAGAGAATTACACGGGATTTTACGTCAATTTTCGATTTATTTGAGCGAATAAAGATAATTGAGATGACTGTAAGAAGTAATGCAAAAACAGTACCAATAAGTAGCAAGAATGATGAAGTATCAATTGCATAAATGTGGGTTGCACTATTGAATGACAAGGCATCCGCGATTGTAAGAATAATAATGTTGAAAACGCAACTTCCTAAAATGTCGCCGTATGCAGCATCGAAATTTTTCTTTTTACAAAGAGAAATTGTGGCAGTTACTTCTGGTAAAGATGTTGCAACTCCAAGGAATAATGAACCACCAAATGTTGCACCAAATCCAAAGCCTTCGTCTGGGCTAATAACCTTTTCTGTAACTAATGTTACAGCAATTGATGCTCCAATTATTAAAACAGAACAAATTGCAAAGAGAATCCAAATTGTTTTAACGGTAAGTTTTGATTTGTCTTCTTCTTTTTCTTTCTCTTCCATTTTTGGAGTTTTCCAAACAGAAACAACATAGATTGCAATAATAGCAAGTGACATTGGGTTGAAGTAGCCGAGTAACCAACCTTGTTTTTCAAAAACAAAAGCTGCTAATGTGATTGCAATTATCATTGCAAATGTAAAGAAACTGGTGAAGTAGTGGACTTTACCTAGTTTTTTCTCTGTAACAAGTTTTTTGAAGAACAATAAGTAGATAACACCAAAGATAATAATATCAAAGAAATCACTTCCTAAAATATTTCCTAAGACCATTTGGTTATTGCCACGTAGTGTACCGGTTAATGATGTAAATAATTCTGGCAACGAAGTTACAGCAGCCAATAGAATACCGCCAAGTAATGCTCCAGAGAGTTTTGTTTTCTTATCTAGTAAGTCAACGTAGTTGGATAACTTGATAGCTAAAAAGACAACAACTGCTGCTAGAACTAAATAGATTAATAACCATCCTGTAGGCGTCATAATTGGTAGTATTATATACTAATAAAAAAATGCTGACAAGTCAGCATATTAATTTAATGTTTTTAAGTAGTTTGCAACCATGCTCAATGTATCTTTAGTAAATGGAGATTTTAATCCTGCAGCAAGCCATTTTTGCAAAGTTGAATCTCCTTCTGCATTACTACAGAAATCTTTATATTTTGATTTTGCATTATCTAAATCTAAAAGATAGAATTGCATAGCTTCTAAGGAACTTGTTGCATACGAAATGTAGTAACATGCTGAGCAAATGCATGGATAAAGCCAATAGTTATAAGTTTCTTGAATGTTTAGATTTTTGTATTTTGCAGATAAATCACTTATAAATTTTGAAAGTTTTTCAGTAGTTAAATCAGTTTCGTTGTAAGCATAATTTTCAACATCAATAATATAAGAGAAATCAATCAAATAAGATGCATCATTGTAGAACTTATGATCACCAAAATATTTAGAAAATTTATTTTTGTAATTATTCTTTACATAATTTGCAAAAACATATTCATTCGCTTGCGAATGTGTTTCTAAAATATCGTATGACTGAGACTCATTTTTTGGGTAGTTGTGAATAGCGTAATAATGACCAAATTCGTGAACTACAGAACTCACATCTTGCATTCCTTTTGAGAAGAACGCGATTTGATAATCCATTACATTATCGAAAAGAATAAATGCAGTTCCAAGAGAGTCGTCTCTATTAGAGAAGAAATAATGACCATCTCTCCAAAGACTGTTATAAGTGTCTATGTAATTTTGACCCATGTAGTCAGCGTAATCATCAAACAATTTTGCACCATCACAATTAATGTTGTTAAAGTTTTTATAAATTAATTTATAAAGATTGTTATAATCTGCGGAGCCATCATTTGTAGGGAGATAATTTTTATTTTTGAAGCCAATTTCTGAGAAAGATGATTTAACATTTTGTGCAAAGTTATAACCATCTAATGGAGTGTAATCTCTGTTGTAGATATTCTTATAAGAATACTCTAAGTAGTTATCACAATTATTTACTTCAGCTAATTGGTTAGCAATGTTAACGTATTCAACATATGTTTCAATGCCTTTTTGCAAAGCTTCTTCTGTTTTATAAGTTTCTAATGTTGAAAAATAGAAATTAAAATCTTCGCTTATTTGATCAAGTTGTGCATTTAATTGAGCCGTAATTTTGCTAACTTCACTTTTTCCTAGTTGCTCATCAATTTTAGTTTGATCAAGCGTTCCAAAGAAGAACATTTTTACATCATCACTTGAATTAGCAGCCTCTTGGAATAATGAAGCTTCGAATACTTCACATTCGACAAGAATATCATAGATTTTGTTATATTTTTCAACGTAATCAGTCGCAGCTCCATAGTAGTAGACTGTTACAACATCAAAAATTTCAGTTAGACGGTTGCATAACTTCTTGTAATTAGAGTAAGCAGAAGTAATTTGTTTCTTGTTACCTTTATTTTTAATTGTATTAAGAAGAACATCTCTAGATGAACTCAAAGAATTGTAATCAAATGATGTATCAAAATTCTTAAGTTTTTCACTCATGAAATAATATGAATCTTTATCGGTTCTATGATCTTGCCACTTCCAATTTTTGCTACAACAGCTTGTTAAAAGTGGTAAAAGTGCTAGTAAAGTAACATATTTCTTCATACTTTTATTATAAAATAATAGGGAATTTTGTAAATAAAAAATGCTGACAAGTCAGCATTGTTTTTGTAAATGGAGCAGATGGCGGGAATCGAACCCGTATAGTCAGCTTGGAAGGCTGAAGTTCTACCACTGAACTACATCTGCAACTGGCGGAACATACGAGAGTCGAACTCGTCTCGCCCCCGTGACAGGGAGGCATCATAAACCGATAGACCAATGTTCCTAATCAGCGAGAAAAATATTATCACAATCTTTTATTTAAATAAAGATTTTTTTATTTTACAAATTCTTTAAGTCTTTCAATTGGCATGTATCCAAGCTCTCTTTTTACGAATTTACCATTTTTAAATAATAGGAGTGTTGGAATAGACATAACCCTAAACATTCTGGCAATTTCTGGAACAATATCTGTGTTAATTTTAACGATTTTCACCGGTAATTCCCCATCTAATTGCTCTAAAACAGGTGCAAGCATTTGGCATGGTCCACACCAGTCTGCATAGAAATCAACAATGACTAAATCGCCTTGTATTTCTTTTTCAAAATCTTTTTCGTTTTCTAAATGGATAATCATATTTCTACCTCCAACCTTATTATATTAAAGAGAATATTATAAAGATAATAAGAATATGCAATGGTAAGTATAGGTAAGTTCCATACTTAAACCATTTTTTATCATAACCTCTATTTCCGTTATAGAAAAGTAGCGGAATGCAAGCTAATCCGGCATAAGCCTGGTAGTCAAAGAAAAAATAGGAAATTCCCGAAACTTTGAATGATAGATAGAAGGCGAATGTTACAATTAAAACAACAAAAGCATTTAAAATGTTTTCAACATATCTTTGATAAGGTGTATCAACAAGATTTTCTGTTTCCGTTCCGCCATCTTTAAGGATAACTTTTGCGAGAGGTTTTGAGTAGTAAAAACCAAGTGCCAAAAGTATATCAAAAAAAGCATAAGGGAGTCTTAAGAAAAATGGCATCCAAAGTATGTTAATATTTTGCGATCTTTCAATGTTCACAACAATGAATGAAGTTAAGATGTAACCAATGGTCAAAATCGAGAAAAATGAGTACTTATCTTTACGCTTCAAGAGGTAAATTGTTGTGGCCACTAAAACAACATCTAAAACAGGTGAATAAAAGTCTTTAATTTGGTTGTTAAAATTATAGTAAAATACAACTTGTCCAATAAGGAAAATTGCAGCAATAATTCCAAGTTTTAAAATGTACTTTCCAAAGTGCTTTGTATGACGTACGCCTTCAACAATAATTAAGATAAAAAGCGGGAAAGCTAAACGGCCAAAATATCTAAAAATCTCGCCGATTTGTTGGGTATTTTGGAGATTTTGCAAGAAAATTCCAACATGATCGAGTGTCATTAAAACTATGGCAACAACCTTTAAAATAAAGTTAGAAATGAATTGAAAATTTCTTGGTTTTTCCATTAGTGAAACACTCCTAATGCTACTGTCATTGGAAGCAGCGAAATAACGTTATTCAAAACGTGCGCAATTGTTGATCCTGCAAACCCAAATTTATCATAGGTAAATGTGAGTGCAAAACCAGCTAAAAGATAGTATGGTAAATTAAGCAATTCGTTTGTTAGTGATGAGGCTGAAAAATTGAAGTGAATTAAAGCAAAAACTAAGACTACAACAGGGTACGCTAGCCATTTAGAAATTCTCTTTAAAAACGAGAACAAACCAACACGATAAGTTATCTCTTCACAAATAGGTCCAAGAATACCAAAAATTACCATCGAAGTTAATGTGAAATTTTGTGACGTTACATTAATTGCTTGTTGATTGTCGTTGTTAACAATTTTTACACCAGCAACATTTAAAATCATTGAGTAAATATTTCCTAAAAACAAAATAGCAACAAAGCAAACAACTCCAGCAATATAAGG
>JAGHUR010000046.1 GCA_018064745.1 Candidatus Fiminaster equi | reverse complement strand
ATTTCCTTGGAGATGTGGCGAAACTGGCAGACGCGCTAGACTTAGGATCTAGTGGGGCAACCCGTGCAGGTTCAAGTCCTGTTATCTCCACCAAATTGATTAAAGAGACACCTAGTGTCTTTTTTTCTTACTTAAAATTAGCTATAATAATTTATAGAGAGATTTAGATTGAAGGGTTTTTATAACCTTTTTTCTTTACGTTGGGTGATTATCAAAAGGAAGAGAAGTATGAAAATCACTAAAATTAATAAAACAGACTCTAAAGTAACAATCTATTTTGATAAAGAAAAATTAGAATTTTATCCTGCGACGTATGCATCCTACCACTTATATATTAATAAGATAATAGAAGAATCGGAGCTTTCTAAAATGAAAGAAGATAATAAAATTGAAGAGTATTTTTTGTATGCCACCAAAAGATTAATTCTTACCAGTTATTCTCCTAGTAAGATAGAAGAATTCCTTCTTAAAAAGGGCGCAAACAAGACACAAATTAAAAAAGTTATCGAAAAATTACGAAAATATGATTTTATTAACGAAAGTAAAATGGTGGAAGAAATTATCTCATTTTGCGACTCAAAACATTATGGTTTTTATCGAATCATAAAGATGTTAAATGATAAAAAGATTTCAAAAGAAGAAATCGCTAAAGTTGAATATAATTCAATAAGAGAAAAAAAAGAATGTGAATTACAAGTAAAATTACTTCAAAATAAATACAAAAACAAGAATGAATTTAATCGCAAAAAATCAATCTATTCTGCATTATTAAGATATGGATTTGATGAGTCTATTTCTTTAGAGTTAGTTAATAAATTTTCTAACTCTAATCATTTTCATGAAATAAATGTGTTAAAATTAGATTATCAAAAGTGTTTTTCGAAATTTTCTCGAAAATACACTGGCTACGAATTAAGCCAAAAGATAACAGTTAGTTTACTTAGTAAAGGTTATCGAATAAATGATATAAATTACGTAAAGGAGTTACAAAAATGAAATGGGTTAAAGATTTAGTAGATGGAGACCACATTGTAGGACAACTTTTAGTTGTTAGCTCAACAAAAGGTTCTACAGACAAAGGTTTAAGTTATATTAATGTCACATTCCAAGACAAAACTGGAACAATTGATGGCAAGAAATGGGATGCATCTGATGAAGATCTTCGCGTAATGGCACCAGGTTCAGTCTTAATGGTCGATGGAATTGTTAATCTTTATAAAGGACAACCACAACTTAAAGTTGTAGCAGTTGGCAAGATTGATAATCCAGATGAAATTGTTATGGCTAACTTTGCAAGAGTCTCACCAATTCCTTTAGAAGAAATGAAAGCTAAGTTAGATAAATATCTAAATAGCTTCACTGATAAAGATGTAGAAAAGATTACAAGAGCAGTTATTTCTCATTTCTATGACAAATACATAACTTATCCAGGTGCAGTAAAAGTTCACCACGAATTTGGCTCAGGAATCTTACATCACTCATTATTTATGGCTGATGTTGCAGATGCAGTTGCTCACATTTATACCCAAGTTGATAGAGATATCCTTGTTGCAGGAGCATTAATGCATGATATTGGTAAAACAATTGAATATGAAAATCCAATTGCACCTGTTCAAACTACCGAAGGCAAACTTGTTGGTCATATTGCCGCTGGTTATGCTGAAGTTAAAAAAGTTATTGATGGACTTGGAATCACATCAGAAGTTCCATTACTTCTCGAGCACATGATTCTTGCTCACCATGGAACACTTGAATTTGGTTCACCAGTAATGCCATCAACTCGTGAAGCTTTGCTTCTTGCAGAAATTGACATGATGGATTCGCGTCAAATGATCTTAGATAAGGCGCTTGCAACTGTAAATGAAGGAGAATTCACCCCAAGACTCTGGATGATGGATGATACTTCATTCTATAAACCAAAAAATAGAAACAAATAGAATTAAAAACGGAGATTCACACTAAGTGGTCTCCGTTTTAATTTTATTAAATAGCTTTTTTAATTTTATCGGCAAGCACTGGAAGAGATAATTCTTCAAGCTTGTCGTTTTCTTTCATCTCAATTTTGAATCCATCATCTGCGATATAACGTGGAATAACGTGCACGTGGAAGTGATAAACGCTTTGGCCGGCCTCTTTATTAACATTTGTTAATATATTGACTCCTTTGGCCCCTAAAATGCTAATTTGGGCCTGTCCTATGCGTTGAGCAACGTCCATAACTTTGTGCATAATGTCTTTTTCGGCAGTTAGGAAGTTTTGAGTGTGTTTTTTTGGAATTACTAAAGTATGTCCTTGAGTGACTTGTGAAATGTCTAAGAAAGCCATAACATCATCATCTTCGTAAACAATATTGCTTGGAATAATTCCTTGAGCTATTTTACAAAATATACAATCTTTGTCGTACATAGTTTTCTCCAAAAATAAAGGGAGACCACGAGGCTCTCCCTAAAAGTTTAATTATTCTTCGTCGAATAAATCTGGATATTCACTCTTGAAGTGTTCGTAGAGTGATGTCTCATAGAATTCGAAGTTGTATCCTTTAAGGATTTCTGTGTATGCATCCTTAATGTAGGAATCTTTTGTTCCTAAGACTTTAGCAACTGCTCTAGCAATTTCTTCTGTTTTGAAGATATCGCCTTTTGTTTCATCAAGTTTGCTGTATGAAGTTGAAGAATCCATATTTAATTTTGGAGTTGATGGAGCTTCATCAACAACAACCATATAGAATGCTTTGCCTTCAACATCTTGATAGATGTAGTTGTAGTGGTTTGTATCAAACTTTTCAGCTTTTGCAGGAATAACGAATTTAACGTTATTGATATTTCTGAGATATGGCATTCTCTTAAGGTCTTTTCCTTTAACGCCTTCAGATGCTTCATATTCGTAAGCACCTAATGGGTAATGCCAGACATCACCAACTTTTTCAGCTGTTTCAATGTTAGTTTCATAGTTTAATGATCTATCATCAAGACTGCTTGCAACGTTAATGTTGAATAAACGATCTCTTAATGCTGCTGGGAGTTCACTTAAGCCGCCGTTTTTGACAAACCAACCATCGGTTGTGTAGTCTTCTTTGGCAAGGGCAATAAGTTTTTCTCTTAAGCCATATTCTTTTGATTTACCATTTGCTGTGAATTTGTCTAATTCAGCTTTTTCAGAAGCAATTGGGAATCTTCCAGATTGTTCGGCCTTAATAGCTTTTTCGTATGAATCAACAAGTTCACCAATCTTAGTGTCTTTGAAGAATGTACTTCCAGCTGGAATTAAGACATCATCACCAAGTTTGTATTGTTCAGGATCAGAAATTGAAATTGAATTTTTCTCAGTGTATCCTGCGTTATCTGGGTCAATTGTTTTCTTAAGTAATTTAAGTGCTTCAGAACCTTCAGCGCCATTTGAATTTTCAAGAGTTACAATGCCTTGGTCTGCTCCTTTGAATGAACCGACTGTGTCGAAACCCTTTAATGCTTTAGCAATAATTTCAAAGTTGGCAAGAAGTGGTGCAGAAACTGAACCATCTGCTACATAGTCATTACCAAAGTTCTTTAATAATTCCCATGGAACGATATCGCTTTCATAAGAAACTTTAATGTAGTTTACTTTACGAGCATAGGCACGTCCAAGTGCAGAGTAGTTTGTATTGAAGACGTATTCTTCAACAAGTTTGTCCTTAAGGATTTGTGGGAAGACTTTTTCTTCAATATAACCACGTTTTCCTGGGTTGGAGTAAGTACCAATGAGGTGATATTTTTCAGTTGCATCAAAGAAATTTGTTTTCTTTGTAATTTCGTTTGTAACGAAGAACTTATGTTCTTTATAAGAACCATCTGATTCTTTTGGATAATCGATTTCATAGAATTCATAGTAGTGTGCCATGAAGAGTTTGACTTCGTCAAATCTGCCTTCATCGTCATTGTATGAACCTGATGTAATTTCGTTATAGAAGAATTCATTGATTCTAGCCATAACATCTGCGTAGAAGTTATCGAAACGTTTAACGTAGATGTCATCAAGATTTACGTCTTTGAATTTATCTTTGTCGTCTTCACGTTGGAAAACTTTTTTAAATTTCTTGACGTAATTTAATTTTGTTTCATTGGATGCATTTGCATCAACAATGTCTTTATATGATCCGTATCTGCCAAGAGCAACTTCATCAAGAAGATCGGAAACAATCTTGGTATTTCTATCGGATGCTAAGGCATCATAGATTTTTCCAATTTTGTTGTCATCATCATTGACGGCGCCATTGTTTTCTTTAAGTTGAACAATTGGGTCATTGTAGTTGCTTGGAACAGCACTGATTGGATCACATGCTGCGAGGATGAAGCCTGCGGACAATGCGCAAACACCTGCAAATAATTTTTTAGATATGCTCTTTTCCATCGTTGCAAATTGCTCCTTCCTTTTTAAATAAGACTGATAATGGATCTGATTCCTTAATCAAATCTTTTGCTTTTTCATCAGGATCTGCGGATTCAGTTGGTTTGATAGTGTTACTACCAATTCTAATGCTTCTGATATAAATCTTAGCGGCATCTACTGTAAAGACATCGCCTGTATCTGGATCAATTTCTCCTGCAGCAACCATAGCATTGGCCATTGTAGTAATAAATTCACCAACAGTAATAACTGATCTATCTTTTTTAAGACCGTTACCATATACGAATGCAAGTCTGCATGCGTCAGAAACAAGTTTTTCACGCTCAGAATTTTGTTTACGGAGTGTATCGACATAGTCGTTCCATGTTTTATCCCAAGCATCTTTCTTTTCTTGTTCTTTCTTTTCGAAGCCTCTAGAAATCCACATATCGAGGATTGAATTGAGTTCATCGTTTGAGAACTTAAGTCCTTCCATATCGAAGTATTTTTTGAAGATATACTTGTTAAGTTTATCTGAATCATATGACTTCATAGTAGATAATAAGCTTTCTGCCTTTGCCTTTGTATCAGCAGTAACAGAGCTTGAGAAGTTAACATATGTTGGAAGTGGATTGCCTGAGGAATCTTTTGGATAATCATCTTGTTCTGGATAGTAGGTTGTGTAGTAATCCTTAATATCAACTGATGCTTCAGTATTGAACATTGAACGATTAACAATAATGAAGTGAATTCCTTGATAATCGGAACCTGCACGTACACATAAGACTGGGGTCCAGCCAGCTGCTGTGTGGACGGAAAGAACTGGTTTTGTGCTACCGTCTGGTAATTTTGTACTCTTAAATCCAGTATTTTTGTTTGCGATATCAGCGCTTTCGGTATCGTTAACGATATAAGCGACTGAGTGTCTGTTTAAGTACTTGTTATAGATGATATTTCTTGGATAGAAATTTGCCGAATCATCAATGACTGATTTATTTAATTCATCTTTATCAACTTCAGCTGCATCATTTAAATCAGAGAATACTTTGTAATCAATTGTTGGAATATCAGCACCGAATGCTTCTTTTGAAACATCAGTGAAGCTCTTAGCAATTCCGCCGAGAGTATCTGTTTCATTTCCAGGAATCAAAATATTTGAAGAACGGACTGCATCTTTAACGCCGTCAGCTGCATTTAAGAAGTTTTCATAAGCATAAATGCCTAATTTAAATTCATTAACATAGCTTGTTGAGTAGTCCATGATTCCAAGGTCGCCATAGTTTGCTGCGGAACCTGTATCTTCAGAGAAACGGTGAGCAATTGTTTGGAAGCTATCTTTGCCTTTTGCAAGAGCATCAACAACGTTGAACAATTTCTTAGCATTGTCTTCTGAGATGGTACCGTTTGCATAGTTGGTGCCTGAACCATCTTCTAATTTAACAAGAATGTGAGAAACGTGGTATGGAACCATGTCGTTCAAATAACCGTGCCAAATTTGTTTGTCGTTTAATTTGACTGATTCATCTCCACTCTTGATTTCATCAATGTGGTATTTATAGAAGTTGTTATCAAAAGTTTCCTTTTTGAGTTCTTCTATATATTTGTCCTTTAATTCTTCTTCATCTTTAGCACCCTTACCTGAAAGAATTGCTTCGAATTCATCTGAGTAACTTGTGCCGTTGTTTGAAGCGTTAATTTGAGCAGTTTTCTTATCGGACTCAACTTTTTTCTTTGCGTCGAGTTCAATTTGTGGCATTTGCTCTTTGCCAAGCTTAATATCGCCGCCTGATTTTAGTGGAACTGTTTCTGTTGTGTTGAAATAGTTACGGACAACGATAGAGTTGATTGCATCAAAGATGGACTGGAACTTTGAAGAATCTTTGTAATAGTCATTCAATAAATCATCGGCTTTGATTACTGTTGGATCACTATCACTATCTTTTAATTTATAGGATATGATTTTGCCATCGGCTGAATACTTAACAGTGTTGTCACAACCAGCAAGAGTGCCAGCGGTGAGCATTGCAGTCATTAAGCCAAGAGCTAACTTAGTTTTCTTCATATGACCTACGTGCCTCCTTTTCGAACATAGCGAGGGTATTATATACATTTAATTGTATAAATACAACAAACTTTTGCATAAGTTAATAAACAAGTTTATTTTTTGCCTCTAATTTCCAAAATACACAAAAATCATAGATTTTTGAAAGATTTTTTATCATTTTATTTGCTAAGCATCTTTTTCTTATATAAAATAGTTGCGGTTTAAAGAGGAGATTACGCCTATGTCAAAGCTAAAAATTGAGAACTTACACGTTGCTGTAAAAGATAAAGAAATCCTAAAAGGATTAACTATTGAATTTTCGTCCAATGAGACCATCGCTTTACTAGGTCCAAACGGAAACGGAAAATCTACTCTTTTACAAACCATTATGGGCAACCCAAATTACACCATTATAAGTGGTAATATTTGGTTTGACGATAAAGACGTCACAAAATTATCAGTTGATGAACGTTCAAAATTAGGAATTTTCCTTGGAATGCAATATCCAAGTGAGGTTCCGGGCGTTAATAATTCTGACTTTTTGAAGTCTGCACTTAACGCTCATAGAGAAAAACCAGTCTCATTATTTGAATTTTATAAATTAATGAATAATGCGTATGAAAAGATGCATATTCCTTTTGAAATGGCTAACAGAAATCTCAATGAAGGATTCTCTGGTGGCGAAAAGAAGAAAAATGAAATTCTTCAAATGTTGATTTTGAATCCAGAACTTGTGCTTTTGGATGAAAT
Source organism: Candidatus Fiminaster equi (assembly GCA_018064745.1). Lineage (GTDB taxonomy): Bacteria > Bacillota_I > Bacilli_A > RFN20 > CAG-826 > Fiminaster > Fiminaster equi. The sequence continues at coordinate 7,658 of JAGHUR010000046.1, read as the reverse complement.
TGACTCTGGTCTTGATGTTGATGCAATTCAAATTGTTGCAAACGTTATTAAAGAAGAACAATCCAAACGCGGATTCCTCATTGTTTCTCACTATGCAAAACTTTACGATCTTATCAATATTGACAAGGTTGTTGTCCTCATTAACGGCAAGATTGCAAAAGTCGGAGATAAGTCATTAATTAAGAAAATTGATGAGCAAGGTTATGAGTGGATGAAGGCTGAAGGAATTGAGTTCAAAAATGAAGAAAAAATGAGTTCGGTTTCTATCGGAACTTGTGCCACAAAAGAAGCATTAAAAGGAGCTAAAAAATAGTGACAAATATTACATTAAAAAATAATGAAAAGCGCGTACTCGAGTACACGAAATTTTCTGATGTAAATTTAGTCCTAAACGAAGGCTCTGAATTAACTTTGAAATTAGCAAATTTTGAAGAAAATTCTGAAATCAAAATTACTGGAAATATTGGAAAATATGCGAGAATTTCCGTGGTTTTTGCTGATTTTTCAAGTGGGAATAGCAAAATTGTGAGCCAAATAAATTTAGTTGAAGAAGGTGCAACATGCGATTGGCATTTAGCAACTTTAGCTAACAAAAAAGACAACAAAATTTTTGATATTTCTTTCAAACATTTAGTAGGAAAAACAACATCACTTATGGACAATTATGGAGTAGCTCGTGATGACTCTAAAATTGTGTTCTCTGGAGTATCTCATATTACTGAGGGAGCAAAGGGTTCAAATGCTAAGCAAAATGCTAAGATAATTGTCTTTGATAAGAACTCTCAAGGCGTTGCTTCTCCAATACTAAAAATTGATGAAAATGAGGTCCAAGCAAGCCATGGTGCAATTGTTGGACAACTCAACTCTGATCATATGTTCTACTTAATGTCGCGCGGACTTACACGTGATGAAGCAAGAATGATTATTACACTTGGTTATTTAAGACCTGTTTCTAAGGAGTTTTCTGAAGAAACTCAAGAATTAATTGAAAAAGCTATTAAGGAGGCAATGTAATGTTTGATCCTTATAAAATAAGAAAAGATTTCCCTATGTTTAGTAACATGACCAAAATGCAAGGACGCGATTTGGTATTTTTAGATAATGCTTCAACAACATTTAAACCTCAATGTGTCATCGACGCTTGCAATCTTTACTATTGTAAAGAAACATCAAATTCTGGACGTGGTGATTACGATATCATGTACAAAGTTGATACAACAGTTGAGCAAACTAGAAAGAATGTAGCAGCATTTATAAATGCTGATGTTGAAGAAATTGTGTTCACATCAGGTGATACTGAATCATTAAATATTGTTGCATTTGGTTGGGGTAGATTTAACCTCACAAAAGACGATGAAGTTTTAGTTACTCAAGCAGAACACGCTTCATGCGTAATGCCTTGGTTTGCTTTAGCAAAATCAGTTGGTTGTAAGACAAAATTCATTGAACTCACAGCAGAAGGCAGATTAACCTTAGAAAATGTTAAAAAAGCTGTAAATGAACACACAAAAGTTATTTCTGTAGCAAACGTTACAAATGTTCTTGGTTTCTATACAGATCTAAAACCAATTTGTAAATATGCACATGAACATGGGATTATTGTTGTCTGCGACGGAGCCCAATCAGTCCCTCATATGAGAACTGATGTTAAAGACATGGATGTTGATTTCTTAACATTTTCAGGCCATAAAATGTGTGGTCCAACTGGAATTGGTGTTCTTTTTGGTAAGAAAGAATTACTTGAAAAGACAATGCCACTAATTCTTGGTGGTGGAATGAATGAAGATTTCACTAAAGATGGAAACTGTGTTTTACATCCAGCTCCAAGAAAACTAGAACCAGGAACATTAAATATTGATGGAATTTATGGTTTGAATGCTGCAATTAAGTACTTAGAAGATGTTGGAATGGAAAATATTCAAAAACACGAACAAGAACTTAGAAAATACGCAATTGAAAAAATGAAAGGCATCAAAGATCTCATTATTTACAACGAAAACGCTGAGGCCGGAATTATTTCATTTAATATTAAAAATGTATTCGCACAAGATCTCGCAACATTACTTAATTCAAAAGGAATTGCAGTAAGAAGTGGTAACCATTGCGCAAAGATTTTAAAAGAACAAATTAACGAGATTGCAACAGTAAGAGCATCCTTCTATTTATACACAACAAAAGAAGATATTGATGCCCTTGTTGAAGCACTCAAAGAAGGAGGTAATTTCTTAGATGCCTATTTCGCTTAGTCCTCAAATGATGAGACAGATTATCATGGATCACTATGATAACCCTCAATATAAAAAAACCCCAGAAAATGCAGGGATTTTTGAAAAAATTCACATGCATTCCTCAAATTGTATAGATGACATCAACGTCTATGCTTTACTTGAAAATGGACTTGTTAAAGAGGCTTATTGGGATGGTGTTGCATGCACAATTTCTACCTCTTCTACAGATATAATGTGTGGTCTTATGATTGGTAAATCTTGGGAAGATGCCAAGTACATTATTGATCAATATCATCACATGATTCACGAGGAACCTTATGATGATTCAGTCCTCGATGAAGCTATTGTTTTCATGAATACATCAAAGCAAGCAGCTCGTATCAAATGTGCAACAATTGGATGGGATGCTATGCACGAAATGATTTGTAAACACGACCATGAAAAATAACATTGCAGAACAAGAATATAAATACGGATTTAAAGACGAAGATACATCCATCATTACAACCGGAAAAGGTTTAACTGAAGATGTTGTTCGTGAGATTTCGCGACTCAAAAACGAACCTGATTGGATGCTTGAATTCCGTCTTAAATCTTACAAGACATTTAAAGAACTTCCTATGCCTTCTTTTGGTCCTGATTTATCATTCCTTGATTTTGATTCTTACACTTATTTCACAAGAAACTCTACTAAAGTAGAGAAAGACTGGGATAAAGTTCCAGATACAATTAAAAACACATTCCAAAAACTTGGTATTCCAGAAGCTGAACAAAAGTATCTTTCTGGTGTTACAACTCAATATGAATCTGAAGCAGTTTATCACAACATGCTCAAGGAAGTTGAAGACAAAGGAGTTATCTTTTTATCAACCGACCAAGCAGTTCAAATGTGTCCTGAAATTGTTAAGAAATATTTCAATACCGTCGTTCCATTTAGAGACAATAAATTCTCAGCACTAAATGGTGCAGTTTGGTCTGGTGGTTCATTTATTTATGTTCCTAAAGGAGTCAAACTTGATAAACCTCTTCAATCTTATTTCAGAATTAACAACGAAAAGTCTGGTCAATTTGAAAGAACATTGATTATTGTTGACGAAGGTGCAGACGTCCACTATGTGGAAGGTTGTACTGCTCCTATTTACTCTAAGGATTCTTTGCACGCTGCAGTTGTTGAAATTGTTGTCTTAAAAGATGCACATTGTAGATATTCTACAGTTCAAAACTGGTCTACTAACATTGTTAATTTAGTTACAAAACGTGCAAAGGTTATGGAAAATGGCCATATGGAATGGATTGACGGAAACGTTGGTTCACAAACAAACATGAAGTATCCAGCATGTATTTTGGCTGGAGAAGGTGCCAGAGGCACCTGTATTTCCATTGCTGTTGCAGGCAAAGGCCAATATCAAGATGCAGGTGCTCGTATGATTCACCTTGCAAGCAATACAAGTTCAACAATTATTTCTAAATCAATTGTTAAAAATGGTGGTGTTGCAAACTATCGTGGTTCAGTTAAGCACATGAAGAATGCATTAAACTGCAAATCACATATTGAATGTGATACATTGATTTTGGATGACATCTCAAAATCTGATACAATTCCTACAAATTTAGTTCAAAATAACACTTCATTTATTGAACATGAAGCAACTGTTTCTAAGGTAAATGAAGATCAACTTTTCTACTTAATGAGCAGAGGTATTTCTAAGAAAGATGCAGTTCAAATGATTATTATGGGATTTATTGAGCCATTCTCAAAAGAACTCCCAATGGAATACGCTGTTGAATTAAATCAACTTATTAAAATGGATATGGAAGGAAGTGTCGGATAGACATGAAAGCATATGATGTAATTGTTGTTGGTGGTGGACACGCAGGTGTCGAAGCTTGTGCAGCTAGCGCGCACATGGGTTTAAACACACTTTTAATTACATTAAATAAAAAGATGATTTCAAACATGCCTTGTAATCCATCAATTGGCGGATCTGCTAAAGGTGTTGTTGTTCGTGAAATTGACGCATTAGGCGGAATGATGGGAATTGCAGCAGACCACGAATATCTTCAGATGAAGATGCTCAACACAGGTAAAGGCCCAGGCGTTCAATGTCTAAGAGCACAAGAAGATAAATTTAATTATCCGCATTATATGCAAGAACTTCTCGATGATATCGAGAATTTAGATATTTTAGAGGCTGAGGTAACCGGAATTCATCATGATGGTGAAATTGTTAATGGTGTCATTTTAAAAGACGGCACAGTGATTTCCTCAAAAGCTGTTGTTATATCAACAGGAACTTACATGGAAGGTGCAATTTTAAGAGGTCATAAATCAGTAAGTGGTGGACCTGATGGAGAAAAACCATCAATTGGTTTATCAAAATCTTTACAAGATATGGGTCTTGAAATTTTCAGATTAAAAACCGGAACACCTCCACGTATTAAAAAGAGTTCAATTGATTTTTCAAAAGCTGTTCCACAATATGGAATGGAAGGCAATTATGCTTTCTCTTATTTAACTAAAGAATTTAAACCACTCAAAGAACAGGTTCTTTGTTGGTTAATTTATACAAACGAAAAAACTCATAAATTAATTACTGATAATTTGGATAAAACCGCAACCTACAATGGTTTACAAACTGGTGTTGGTCCACGTTATTGTCCTTCAATTGAATCAAAAGTTATGACATTTAGAGACAAAAAACGTCATCAACTTTTCCTTGAACCCGAATTTGCAGATGGAGAATCAATTTATTTACAAGGATTCTCAACTGCTATGGAAGAAGATATGCAAATTAAGATGGTTCACTCCCTTGAAGGAATGGAACATGCTGAATTTTTAAAGTATGCCTATGCAATTGAATACGATGCATTGGTTCCAACCCAATATGATTTAACTCTAAGAGTTAAGAAATATAAAGGTTTATATGGCGCTGGACAAATCTGTGGAACTTCAGGTTATGAAGAGGCTGGTGGTCTTGGTTTAGTAGCTGGAATTAATGCTGCTTTATATGTCCAAGGAAAAGAACCATTTATCCTTAAAAGAAATGAATCTTACATTGGTGTTATGATTGATGATATTGTCACAAAAGGAACCCTTGAACCATACCGTCTTTTATCATCTCGAGCAGAGTATAGATTATTGCTTCGTCATGACAATGCAGATGTACGTTTAACACCATATGGATATAAGCTCGGATTGATCTCTGAAGAACGTTATCAAAACTTCTTAAAAAAGAACGAAAATGTGCAAAAAGCCATTGAAATCCTCAGTAAAATCCACTTAGGTTCATCAAAGAAGGTTAATGATTATTTGAGTTCAAAAGGCCTAGAAACACTTAAGGCTGGAGTCTCTGGTATTGAGTTCTATAAACGTCCTGAAATTCATTACGAACATATTTGTGATTTGATCCCAGAAATTAAAGAAATTGAGTTCGATTATATTGGTATTGCTCAATTTGAAATTTCAGTCAAATATGAGGGTTATATTAAACGTGAATTAAATGAAGCAAATTCATTTGCAAAATTCGAAAATTATTCTATTCCTGAAGGTATAGATTATTTACATATGCATGGACTTGCATTGGAAGCTCGTCAAAAACTTGATAAAATAAGACCAACAACTGTTGGACAAGCTGGAAGAATTTCGGGAATTAATCCAGCAGATATTTCTATCTTAATTTTAAATTTAAAGAGAATGGCAAAATGAAACTTCTAGAAGAATTTGGATTAAATAAGGAACAAATTACTAAATTTGATAAATTTTTATCTCTTCTTTTAGAGTGGAACGAAAAATTTAATCTAACTGCAATTATTGATAAAGATCAAATTGAAGAAAAACACTTTATAGATTCTTTAATGTTAATGAAATACGTAGACCTAAAAGGTAAAACATTAATTGATATTGGTTCAGGCGCTGGTTTTCCAGGTATTGCTTTAGCAATTGGCGAGCCTGAGTTAAAAGTTACTTTACTTGAATCTAATGGAAAGAAAATTTCTTTTTTAAAAGAAGTAGTAAAGCAATTAGAACTTTCTAATGTTGAAATCATTCAAGGAAGAGCAGAGGAACTAGGTACTAGAGAAAAGTATGATATTGTTACTGCAAGAGCCGTTAAAGAGCTCAATGTTTTGCTTGAAATCAGTTATTATCTTTTGAAGGTGGACGGCACCTTTTACGCATATAAAGCAAGCAATATTGATAATGAAATTGATAATGCTAAACACGCATTCAAATGTCTTCAAATTGATAGCTTTAACAAGATTGAATACAACCTTCCAAAATCAAAAGATAGTCGAGTTTTGCTGGGAATTTTGAAGAAAAACAAGACTTTAAAGAAGTATCCAAGGAGATACGGAGAAATAGTTAAATCACCTTTATAAAAGTTGTGATATAATATTAATAGTTTCAGGGCAGGGTGTAATTCCCGACCGGCGGTAAACTCCGCGAGCCGAAAGGCTGATCTAGTGAAATTCTAGAAGCGACAGTAAAGTCTGGATGATAGAAACGTTTTTGTTTAAAAAACTGCCTTGAACAAGAGGCATTTTTTAATGGATATTAAGCTACTCGTATTTGGAATCCTAATTATCGTGTTTGTTTTTGCGTTCCTTAAAATTTATTTTAAAGAGAAACAACATTCAAAATACAATATTACAACTAAGAACATTGTTAGAGTTGGCATTTTCAGTGCGATCGCTTCAATTCTTTACATTTTTGTAAAGTTCCCAGTTCCATTCTTGCCTCCATTCTTAGAATTCCATTTCGATGAGATTCCAGTTTTCATTGCATCATTTGCATATGGGCCGGTATCTGGTTTATTTGTTTTGTTAATAAAAACAATTATTAAACTTCCGTTTACATCATCATTAGGTGTAGGGGAACTTTCTGATTTAATTTATGGTGCTGTGCTTATTCTTCCAGCAGCAATTCTTTATAAAAGAAAAAGAAAATTTGTTTCAGTCTTTACTGGTCTTGCAATCGGCTTTGTCTTAGAAATTGCAGTTTCATTGCTTGTAAATATTTACATTATGATTCCGTTCTACATGAATGTTATGGAATTTTCTGAAGAAGCCATTCTTAAGATGTGTCAGGTTGCAAATCCAAACATTAGCGACATTAAGTGGAGTTATGGCTTAGTTGCAGTCTTACCATTTAACGCAATTAAGAATCTTGCAGTTGGTTTCTTAACAATATTAAGTTATAAATCAACGCATAAGTTTATTGATAAATTACAAAACTAAAGAAAAAACCACCTAAAGGTGGTTATTCTTTTAATTTGATTTAGAATTATTCGACGTCGATAGCACCGAATGGACATTCAAATCCGAGTTCGCCGTCTACATCGGCAACTGCTTTGGCGCGTCCATCATCATCAAACTCGAACACTTCTGGGCGTGAACCGACACAAAGGCCGCATGATCCGCAGAGTTCTGGAT
>JAGHUR010000050.1 GCA_018064745.1 Candidatus Fiminaster equi | reverse complement strand
ATACAAAGAATTCGTAAATTTACTGCTGATCGTGATTGGGATAAATATCACACTCCAAACGCACTTGCTAAGACAATCGCAATCGAAGCAACAGAATTACTTGAGTGTTTTCAATGGAATGAAAATGGCAATATTGAGAAAATAAAAGAAGAATTAGCTGACGTTATAGTCAACTGTCAAAATCTAGTTGATAAACTCGGATTAGATGTCGACAAAGTCGTAAATTCTAAAATGGATCAAAATGAAAAGAAGTATCCAGTAGAAAAATTTAAAGGTATTGCTAAAAAGTATAATGAATAATGTCTATAAAATAGACATTAAAAATACCTGGTTAACATAACCGGGTGTTTTTTAAAACTTTTGAAAAAATCGAAACAATTTTACAAAAAGTTGTACAGTGTATATATTTTCTTTAAGTCGCTATTTTCTTTTTATATAACCTTATATATAATATTCTCACCAAACTTAACCAGGTGTTGGTAAAAAATACTCTGCTAGCAGAGTATATTTTAAAAACGCAAAAAAGGAGAGAAATTATGATTAAAATCAAAAAAAGAGATGGTTCGATCGCTGAATTTAATATTGAAAAGATCGAAAATGCTATTGAAAAGGCATTTATGCAAGAACACAAGTTCTATACTAAGGATATTATAGAAATGCTTGCGTTACGCGTAACAGCTGATTTCAATCAAAAAATTAAAGCAGACGAAACAGTCGCTGTTGAAGACATTCAAGACTCAGTTGAAGTTGTTTTAATTCAATCAGGATTTATTGATGTTGCTAAATCCTACATGGTTTACAGAAAACAACATGAAACATTACGTCAATTCTCACAAACAAGCATTGACTACAAGAATGTTATTGATAACTACTTAAAAGTTAATGACTGGAGAGTTAAAGAAAACTCAACAGTTACATATTCTGTCGGTGGTTTGATTTTATCAAACTCTGGCGCAATCACTGCAAACTACTGGTTAAGTGAGATTTACGATAAGGAAATCGCAGATGCTCACAAAAATGCCGATATTCACATCCACGATTTATCAATGCTCACAGGCTACTGTGCAGGTTGGTCATTAAAACAATTAATCCAAGAAGGTTTAGGTGGAGTTACAGGAAAGATTACATCTTCTCCAGCAGGCCACTTATCAACACTTTGTAATCAGATGGTTAACTTCCTTGGAATTATGCAAAATGAATGGGCTGGTGCTCAAGCATTCTCCTCATTCGATACATATTTAGCTCCATTTGTTAAAGTTGATAATCTCTCCTACAAAGAAGTTAAACAATGTATCCAATCCTTCATTTATGGTGTTAATACACCATCAAGATGGGGAACACAAGCACCATTCACAAACATTACATTAGACTGGGTCGTTCCAAATGATATGGCTGAACTCAACTGTATCGTTGGCGGAAAAGAAATGGACTTCAAGTACAAAGATTGTAAAGAAGAAATGGACATGGTCAACAAAGCATTCATTGAAGTTATGATCGAAGGTGATGCTAACGGCCGTGGATTCCAATACCCAATTCCAACTTACTCAATCACAAAGAATTTTGACTGGTCAGAAACAGAGAACAACAAGCTTCTCTTCACAATGACAGCCAAGTACGGAACACCATACTTCTCCAACTATATTAACTCTGATATGGAACCAAGTGATGTTCGTTCAATGTGTTGCCGTTTACGCTTAGATTTACGTGAATTACGCAAGAAATCCGGTGGATTTTTCGGTTCTGGTGAGTCTACAGGCTCTGTTGGTGTTGTCACAATCAACATGCCAAGACTTGCTTACTTAGCAACCGATGAAGCAGATTTCTACGCACGTTTAGATAAGGTTATGGACATCTCTGCAAGATCACTTAAAGTTAAGAGAAACACAATCACAACTTTACTTGAAGCAGGACTCTATCCATACACAAAACGTTACCTCGGAACATTCAACAACCACTTCTCAACAATTGGTCTTGTTGGTATGAATGAAGCTTGCTTAAATGCAAGATGGTTAAAGAAAGACTTAACCAACCCAGAAGCAGTCGAATTTACAAAAGCAGTTCTCAACCATATGAGAACAAGACTCTCTGACTACCAAGAACAATATGGTGACCTTTACAACCTTGAAGCAACACCAGCTGAATCAACATCCTATCGTTTAGCAAAACACGATAAGGCAAAATATCCAGACATTATCTGTGCTTCTGAAGGAACTGCAAAGACTCCATACTACACCAACTCTTCACATTTACCAGTTGGTTACACAGAAGATATCTTCAAAGCTCTTGATGTCCAAGATCAATTACAAACTCTTTATACATCAGGAACAGTCTTCCACGCATTCCTTGGTCAAAAACTTCCTTCATACAAATCTTGTATGAACTTAGTTAGAAAGATTGCAGAAAACTATCACATTCCATACTACACAATGTCACCAACTTACTCAATTTGTAAGGAACACGGCTACATTGAAGGTGAACAATACACATGTCCAAAATGTGGTGCTAAGACAGAAGTCTACTCCAGAATTACTGGTTACTATAGACCAGTTCAAAACTGGAATGATGGTAAGCTTGCAGAATTCGCAGATCGTAAAGAATATGATCCAGCAAATTCACATTTAACACATGAATTACATGCTGATGAATGCCATTGCAATGAATGCGAACACGAAGCAAAGATTTCCAAAGTTACATTATTCGGTACAAAGACATGTCCAAACTGCAAGATGTCAAAAATGCTTTTGGAAAAAGCAGGCATCGAATATGATTGGATTGATGCAGAAGAAAACGCAGAACTTACAGTTCAACTTGGCGTTAAGAAAGCACCAACACTCTTAGTTCCAAACGGAGACGGATTCGACGTTTACGAAAACGCATCTAACATTAAAGGTTGGATCGAAAGTAGAAACTAAAATGCATGACATTATTGTAATTGGTGGTGGTCCTTCAGGAATGACCGCCGCCTTGTATGCATTAAGAGCAAATAAGACAGTCCTCATCCTTGAAAAAGAGAACTTCGGTGGGCAAATTGCAAACTCTCCAAAAGTAGAAAACTACCCAACAATTAAAGAGATTTCTGGTCTTGAATTGTCTGATAAGATGTTCGAACAAATCAGTGATCTAGGTGTTGACTTCGAACTTGAAGATGTTGAAAATATCCAGAAAAACGGCGAGATTTTCCAAGTAAAAGGCAATTATAACACCTATGAAGCTAAGGCTGTCATTATTGCAAATGGTGTTAAACATAGAACCATGGGACTTCCAAATGAAGAAGACTTAATTGGCAAAGGCGTTTACTACTGTGCAACCTGTGATGGCCCACTCTTCAAAGGAAAAGAAGTTTACTTGATTGGTGATGCGAACACAGCACTTCAATATGCTCTTCTCCTTGCAGGTTATTGCACAAAAGTTCATATGTTTACTCTCTTTAGTGGATTCTTTGGAGAAAAAGTTCTTCAAGATAGAGTCAATGCTAAAGAAAACATTGAAGTTATGAACAACATGAATCTTGTTGAATACAAAGGATCAGGTAAACTTGAAGGTTTAGTATTCCAAAACACTCAAACTAAAGAAGTGTTTGAGTACAAAACCGATAATGTCTTCGTTTCAATAGGTCAACTTCCAGATAACGATAAGTTCTCCAACTTAGTTGATCTTGATAAAGGCTTCATTGTTACAGATGAAGATATGAAAACCAAGACCCCAGGCTTATTCGCTTGTGGTGACACCAGAAAAAAAGCAGTGAAACAAGTTGTCACTGCCTGTAATGATGGTGCTGTAGCTGCTATGTCAGCAGTCAAATACTTAGGTTAATATCCGCGAAGCTCTACACTTGTAATTGCTTCAGAAAGAATATCCTTAAACTGATTGGCTTCCTCGATAGAAATATCGTGGAGGCCTTTTTGTATGACTCCTTCTCTATCCACAAATTTTTGGAGATAAAGTTTCTTTGCACCTCTGATCAAATTGCACATTTCTTTTATTGATTTAGTGGTGTGAAATTCTTTGACTAAGGTTGTTCTAAATTCTGAAGATATTGGAGAATTTAATAGGATTTTGATGGATTTTTTTACATTTTCGAGGTTTAGAACTTTACATCCTGTTGTTTTTGCGTACTCTTTTTCTGAGTTCTTAATATCCATTGCAACATAGTCTAAAAGTCCTTCATCAAGTAAGTGTTGAAGGACTGTTGGATGAGTTCCGTTTGTATCAAGTTTAATAAGGAAACCAAGTTTCTTAACTTCTCTAATTCTTTCTTCTAGTTCTGGCATCATTGTTGGTTCACCACCGGTGAATACAACTGCGTCAATTAATCCAACTCTAGATTTTAAGAAAGACAAGATGTCTGCAAAAGGAATTGGGGTATTTGAATTAAGTACTGAGTCACCATTGTGACAAAATGGACATCTGAAATTACATGCGGGTGAAAATAGAACGACAGAAACCTTTTCCTCGTAGTCTAGAAGTGAAAATTTATCGATTCCTACGAACTCCATATAACTAATTATACCAATTTTTGGTTTAATTTGTTATAATTTTCGCATCCAACTAAAATTGAGGTACGAAAAATGACAATTAAAGAGTACATTAAAGCAAGAAAAGAAGAGATTAAAGCTGAAGTTTCAGCTATGGCCAAAAAGCCAAATCTTGTAATCGTTCAACTTAACGAAGATGAAGCAAGCAAGGCTTATGTTAAAGGAAAACTTAAAGATGCTGCAGAACTTGGAATCAATGCTAAGTTACTTAAGTTCCCAGTTGATATGACCGAGAAAGCACTTCTTAAAGTAATTGCAAAACTCAACAAGGATCGTCACATTGATGGATTCATTGTTCAAATGCCACTTCCAAAACAAATTAATGAGGAGACAGTTAAACTTGCAATTTCACCAGCAAAAGATGTTGACGGCTTCCATCCATTAAGCGCATTAAATCCATGCACTCCACAAGGCATTATGAACTATTTAAAGCACGAAAACATAGAGTTTTTGGGCAAAAATGCCGTTGTTATTGGTAGAAGTAACATTGTTGGAAAACCAATGGCAAAGTTGCTCTTAAAGGAAAGCTGCAACGTTACAGTTCTTCACTCAAAGACCTCAAAAGAAGATATGGCAAACTACCTTGCAAATGCAGATATTGTTGTCGTAGCAGTTGGAAGAAAACATTTAATTACCAATTCATTCAAATTCAAAGAATCAGCAGTCATTGTTGATGTTGGTATTAATAGAGATGAAGATGGTTTACACGGAGACGTTGAACCAGGACTTCCAGTAAGACTTCAAACACCAGTTCCTGGTGGAGTTGGACTTCTTACTAGATTGTCCTTGATGGAAAACCTATTAAAGATTGGTAAATAAGAAAACGAAAAAACTCGACCGTAATGATCGAGTTTTATTTTTGTTTATTTTGTTGGAATTGATTGTGGAATTAATAAGATTTCCCAATACATCTTTCCATTTGCAAATGCTGTTTGTCTAACAGTGTAGTAAACAGTAACTTGAGTATCAGTATCTGTTACATCTAAGTAAGGATTAAATTTGAAGTATGGGTCATCAAGATTCCAGAAGTTATTATTTTTGATGAGCGCTAAATTGTATTTAGTACTTGCTGCACCTTTTCCGTTTGGGAATTCTTTTGTATCAATGAATGAATCAGAAATACTTAAGTAATACTTATAACCTTCTTCAACAGTAGTGATATAACCTGTTGTTTTGTAAATCTTTGAGTAGTTGTTAATAACGTTTGGATATTTGTTGTCGGTGTCATTAACATAGTTAATCTTCTTAAGATTTTCAATGCTCATTTCTGGTGCTGATTTGTAGAATTCATTTAAATCAACAGCTTCTTCTTGTGATTTAGAGAATTGGAAACCAATAATAATTGGTGAGTATTTTTCCATTGAAATAATGCCTGTAACATCATAGCTCAAACCAACAGTTGCGCCACCGATGTTATATGCATTAACACGGATGTTATTTGTGCCATCAGTGAAGTTATACCAGGTCTTACCTGAACCTCCAGTTTCAGAGTAGTAGCAGGTTAATCCTTTAATTGTATAAACTTCGTCATAACCATAACCGGAAATGTTGTAGTTAATCGCATCAGCCTTTTCGTAGAATTGACTTAATGTAATTTCGCCTTTATTAATTTTGGAAATGTTTGCAGTTTCAGTTTGGCTTTTATCCCATGTGTATGAAGTACAAATTAATTCTGGTACCCCAAGGTTCATTGAGATGTATCCAGTGACAGAATATTTTGAGTCTGCCTTCATTTGATAATTATCAACCTTTTTAAATAATGTGCCGTCACCAGTTTTGCTTGCAACTGCAATTGTGTCTGTGTCATCGCCAATAAGAACCTTATTTGGTTCGGTAATGTTGTAACCATGGTCTGCAGCAGTTTTGCTTAAATGGAGTTTGGCCATTGCTAAACCTTTAATGGTTACAGTGGTGTACTTATCAACACCCATTCCATATGTGTTTACGTCGAACACCTCATCGGTTACTGCTTGTTTAATGTAGTCTTTGACTTCTTTAATTGTTTTTACACCTAAATCAACTGGATCGTGATGGGTTGAAATTTCATATGTAACTTTTATAAGTGAGAAGGCTTTTGAACCTAGTGGCTCAGCACCTGCAGTAAAGACAACTGTTTTGCTATTTCCAGTCCAACTTGTATAGTCGTTGTTAAGAGTTCCAACATCTGAAGATAATGGAGTATTTACACTGTTTTTATCGGAATTATAGGTAAATTCGATAGATTTTATTGATCCTTTTTTAGCGGTGATTGTCATTGTGTTTTTGGATCTTAATCTAAACCAACCGCCCTTACCAGTGAAGTATGCAGGAGTATAGTCAGCATCGTTTTTCTCGAAAGAAAAATTAATGTCTTCAATTGTCACAGGAAGAAGAGGATCTTGGTCTGTGTTATTGTTATATTTAACTGCTGACAAAGATGCTGTTTTTGTTTCTACAGGATCTGGTGTTGGTGGGACAACAGGCTCAGAAACAGTTACATAACAACTTGCTTCTTTATTACCATCATTTGTAGTGACATAAATGGTTGTTGAGCCTTCACTTTCAGCTTTTAATACGCCGTTATTGATTGAAACAATTTCACTATCATCGGTGGACCATTTAACGCTTTTGTCTGTAGCATTTTCAGGGAGAACTGTATATGAAAGAGTTTTTGTTTTGCCAACTTCCATTTGGATTTCTTCATAAGCAAATGAAACGCTTTCTACTGGAATTGGATCCTTGTCTTTGTCATCATCTTTGCCTGGTCCGCAACCAGTTAATAGACCTGCTAATAATACAGGTAATAAAAGAATTTTGTTTTTCATATGTGTCTCCTATTCGAGCTCGAAGGCTCCGGTGTATAGCTGATAATAGTAACCCTTCTTTGCAATTAATTCGTCGTGGTCACCACGTTCAATGATTTGACCGTGTTCCATACACATAATCGCATTAGAGTTTTGAATTGTTGATAAGCGGTGGGCAATTGCAAAGACTGTACGTCCTTTCATAAGTCTATCCATACCTTGTTGAACAAGCTTTTCGGTTCTTGTATCGATTGAGGATGTAGCTTCATCAAGAATCATAACAGGTGCGTCTGCTACTGCAGCACGTGCAATTGACAGCAATTGACGTTGTCCTTGTGATAAGTTAGCACCATCACCTGAAAGCATTGTGTTATAGCCTTCTGGTAGACGTGTAATAAAGTCGTGTGCGTTAGCAATCTTGGCTGCTTCGATACATTCTTGATCGGTTGCGTCTAAACGGCCATAACGTATGTTATCCATAACTGTTCCGGTGAACAAGTTAACATCTTGTAAAACTATGCCTAAAGAACGACGTAAATCGTCTTTTTTAATTTTATTAATATTAATTCCATCGTATCTAACTTTGCCATCTGCAATTGGATAGAATCTATTGATTAAGTTTGTAATTGTGGTCTTACCTGCACCTGTTGCACCAACAAGAGCGATTTGTTGGCCTGGGTGAGCATAGATGGAGATGTCATGTAAAATCATCTTCTTGCCATCATAGCTGAAATCAACGTGGTCTAAAAGAATGTCTCCTTTAAGTTCAGTGTATGTAACAGTTCCGTCTGCTTTATGTGGATGCTTCCATGCCCATAAGTGTGTACGTTCAGTTGTTTCCACTAAATTACCGCTTTCATCTTTCTTAACGTTAACTAAGGTAACGTAACCTTCATCTTGTTCAGGAATTTGATCAAGTAAGTCATAGCAACGTGAAGCACCAGCCATACCCATAACTATGAAGATAATTTGTTGTGAGAATGTGTTGACGTTATTTGTGAACATTCTAGACATCATTAAAAATGCAACAATCATACCCCAGAATGTTGAAATTGATTCAGGAGTATTACCAACTGAGTAAACTTCTCCAAGGATTGTGACGTTATTAAATGATGGAATTAAAAGCATTAAGAAACCGACAGTTGCAGTCAAAACATACATGAAATTGCCAATATTTCCGTTAATTGGCATTGTAATGTTACCTGAAATGTTAGCTTCAGTTGAATACTCACATAAGGTGTTATTGAGTTGATCAAATTCTTCGGAAGATTTTTCTTCATGTGAGAAGACTTTGATAACTTTTAAGCCATTGATTGCTTCTTCAATGTTACCTTCAACAAGGGAAACTTGTTTTTGTTGTTTAATGAAGTACTTGGATGAACGACCACCAATGTATTTAGTGACCATAAACATAGCAACTGTACAAAGTATAGTGACTAATGTCATCCAGAGTGAGTTAATAAGCATTGTGACAAAGCAGAAGATAACTGCAAATGCAGCTTGAATTAAGCTTGGCATAGCTTGTGAGATAAATTGTCTAATTGTATCAATATCGTTTGTAAACAAAGACATGATTTCACCATGTTGGTGTGAATCAAAGTATTTAATTGGAAGATCTTGTAAGTGGTCAAACATACGAATTCTGAAATCATTCAAGAACTCTTGAGTAATGATGGCCATTGTTCTGTTCCAATACCATGCTGCAAGAATACCTACTAAGTAGATAACGCCCATTGTGATAAGTAAAACCGTTAAGTTTGTGCTAACAGTGATGCCCATAGCTGTGGTGGCGTATGCACCAACAAATGGATTTCCACCAACTTGTAATGCAGATGTTAAACAAACTGTAATGAAGTTAGCAAAAATTGATGAGCAAAGGTTTGTGAAGACGTTGAAAATAATGCAGACTAAAACAGTGACAAGCCTGAATGGGTAAAGCTTAAACAATTGCTTAAGCAACCTTGTCATTGTGCCTTTCTTGGCTCTTCCTCTTTCTTTAATCCTTACTGGTGGCATTATTTGCTACCTCCAACACGGTTTTGAGTATGATAGACTTCTTGGTAAATCTTATTAGATTTGAGAAGTTCATCATGAGTGCCAATAGCATCAATATGGCCATTGTCCATAATGATGATTTGGTCTGCATCTTCAATTGAAGAAATACGTTGTGCAATGACAATTTTTGTCATGTGTGGTAAATCTTCTTTTAATCCTTTACGGATGAGTTTATCGGTTCTTGTATCAACAGCGGATGTTGAGTCATCAAGAATCATAATTTTTGGTTCTTTTAAAATTGCTCTAGCAATACAAAGTCTTTGTTTTTGGCCACCAGAGAAGTTAGCACCACCTTGTTCGACTGGTGCTTGGAATCCGCCTGGTTTTGCAAGAATATTGTCTAAACATTGAGAAATTTCTGCAGCTCTTGTCATTTGTTCTTGAGTTGCATTTATATTTCCCCATTTGAGATTTGATTCAATTGTTCCAGAGAATAAAACGTTCTTTTGCAATACAACAGAAACGTTATCTCTAAGGGTTTTAAGATCATATTCTTTAACGTTGTGGTCACCAACTAAAACTTCACCTTCACTTACATCATAAAGACGTGAGATGAGGTTTACTAAGCTGGTTTTACCAGAACCTGTCGAACCAAGAATGCCAACGAATTGTCCAGATTTAATTTTAAGATTAATATTGGATAAAGCGTTCTTTTCGGCAGTTTCTTTATATTTAAAGTTAACGTTTTTGAATTCAATGTCACCATTATCAACAACCATAAGTGGGTTTTCTGGATTAACAATGGTTGGCTCTTCTTCGAGAACTTCTCCAATACGACGTACACATTCGAGTGACATAACGAGCATGACGAGAATCATGGAGATCATCATAACGTTCATTAAAATTTGGATACCATAGGTAAGAAGAGATGACATTTGACCAACTGTTAAGTGAGTCCAGAAGTTTGCATCAGCACTTGATCTCCAAATAATGTATGAACCAAGTCCAATGACTAAAATGTTAGAAGCATGAACTGTGGTGTTAATTAATGGGTTGTTCATTGCAATGATCTTTTCGGCTTTGACAAAGTCAGTGGTCATTGAATTTGAAGCATTGTTGAACTTTTCTTTTTCAAAATCTTCACGCACGTATGATTTAACAACACGAATACCTGAAACGTTTTCTTGAACAGATTCATTGAGTTTATCGTAACGTTTGAAGACTCTCATAAAGATCTTCATAGCTTTCTTGCCAATGATGAGAAGTCCAACTGCAACAACAGGGACTAAGACAACAAAGATAAGAGCCATAATTCCGCCTACTAAGAAAGCCATAACAGCGGAAAAAATCATCATAAGCGGTGCTCTAACAACAATACGAATGCACATTTGGAATGACATTTGTACTTGGTTAACATCGGTTGTAAGTCTTGTAACAAGTGATGATGATGAGAATTTATCTATATTTGAGAATGAGAAACTTTGAATCTTTTTATAAAGATCGCTACGAAGGTTGGTGCCCATTCCAACAGATGCTTTAGCAGCGTATTTGCCACCCATAATACCACAAATAAGTGATAATGCAGCCATGGCTACTAAAGTAAGAATAAGAGCAAGAATAGAAACATTCCAATTAATTCCTAAGTTTGCGTTTGTGTAAGGAATTGCTTTTGTAATGTCGCTAAATTTTGTGAGTAAGCTATAACCTAAGTGAGCTTGGTTGTTAACATTAACTGCATCACTAACTGAGTCAATAAGCATTGACATAGTGAATGGCATTAAACACTCAAGGAGTGCCTCTCCAATCATAAAAAGAGGAGTAATTAATGCATACTTCTTGTATTGTCTAACAGATTTTAATATCAACTTAATCTTTTGCCACATAGTTTTAACCAACGCTCTATAATTTTATAGCCTTATTTTAGATAATCAACCTTAAAAATTTTTATTTTTATTTTCTTTATTTATATATACAAGGCGTTTATAATATTAGCAAGGTCTTGAAAAATGAAAAAATCTAAAAAATTAAATATTATATATTTATCTCTTGTTGTTTTGTATATTGTAATTGGAATTTTTGTTCTAGTTTTTGCAAATGAAAAGCGCGAGAAAAATAATGTAATTTTAGGTGTTTTAATACTACTAAGCTCTATTCCTCATTTATTAATATTTGTTACACAAGGCGGACTAAAGAATAGTAGAAAGTATCCTTATTTATTCTTTTCCGTTATCGGAATAGCCATTGGATTAGTTACTGTTTTTAGAACATCAATATCTTTAGATAAAGTTTGTGTTATGTGGGGTTGTTTTGATATTTGTAGATCCTCCTTTGAAATTGCAGACATAATTCCTGAGATTAAAGAACATAGATGGCTCGAACTTATTGAACTTGCAATCTCGATTGGAGAAATTGCTATTGCAATCCTCTTAATTATTGATGAATTTGAAGGCATTAGATTACACCTTATTTACTTTGGTGTCGTCTTCATTGTTTCTGCAGTTAAACGAACACTCGATAACGTTATGGATTTTCTTGATTATGGCAAAAGTGTTGATCGTAATTAATGGCTACGGATTAGCCGACGGAATTAAGCATCAAGTTAGTCGTCTAACCGAGGAATTTTCGAAGCGCAATATTGAGGTTGAAATTATTAAAAATACTGAGGTTTTTGCGTGGATTTCCGGTGAAAACGTGAATATTTCGCTTCCAAAATATGATTTCGTTTTGTACCTAGATAAGGACAGATATGTCGCTGGTCTTTTGGAGAAAAATGGCTATAAATTATTTAACTCAATTGAGGCAATTTGTAAGTGCGATGACAAGATGTTAACTCACATCTGTTTAGCAAATAACGGAATAAAAATGCCACTAACAGTTTCTTCGACACTTTGTTACACAGATAACGGAAATCGAGATTACTTGGATAAGGTTATCGAAAAGATTGGCCTTCCAATGATTGTGAAAGAAAATTATGGATCATTAGGAAAACAAGTTTATTTTGTAGAAAACAAAGAACAACTTTTAGAATTAGAGAACAAACTTATTCATATTCCACACATTTACCAAGAATTCATAAAGTCTTCAAAAGGAAAAGATTACAGGATTATTGTTATTAATCATAAAGTAGTCGCATACATGAAACGAGAGAATGAACATTCATATCTTTCTAATCTTGCTACAGGTGGAACCGCTTCTATTGTCAAGCTTCCACAAAATTATTTAGATATGGCTGTTAAAGCTTCTGAAATTTTAGGTTTAGATTATTGCGGCGTTGACATTCTTGAAGGTCCATGTGGAGAACCTATTTTATCAGAGGTAAATTCAAACGCTTTCTACGAGGGAATAGAAAAAACAACCGGCATCAATGTTGCAGGTTGTTATGTTGATTATTTATTAAAGAAAAATTAATAATTATTTGGCAGTTAAACCATTGAGTCCCACAAGGACTTTTTCTTTTGTGTTTTCACCCAATAAAGTCTCAATAATTTTAAGGGCAAAAGGTATTGAATAATGCATTGATCTTGCAGTGATAATATTGCCATCTTTTTCGACCTCATTTCCTGTAAAATCACCGCGAATTCCCGCATTAAACCCAGCAAAACACGTATATTTTCTATTTTCGAGGTAACCGTATTTTCCTAAAATTGAAGGTGCTGCACAGATAGCACAAACAAGTTTATTTTTCTCTACAAAATAGTCGAGATATTGTTTCAAAAATTGACACTCAGAAAGGTTGTGTGTTCCGCGTCCTCCACCAGGTAAAATAATGAAGTCGAATGGTTCACAATCAAATACCAATTTTAATAATGCATCAGCGAGCACATGTACACCAAAACTTGATTCAACTTCCAATCTGTCTGTGATTGAACAAGTTGTGACACCAATTCCTGCTCTCATAAGAACATCTCTAGTTGTTAAAGCTTCTGTATCTTCAAAGCCATCTGCTAAAATCATTAAACCTTTCATAGTTTTTGCCTCTCCAATTATGATATACTTTAAGCATGAAAAAATCATTTTTAATTTTATTATTTACTTCATTAGCACTAACTGGTTGTAATGATAAAGGCTCGCCAGATCCAGGAACAGAACCAGGAACTAACTCAATTCCTGCTGGAGAATATACAAAAACAATTAAACTTAGTGGTGATGAATTTTCATCTTTTGCTAAAGCAGCCGGGAAACAAATTGATAATGGTGAATATGCAGCACAAAAAGGACAATTGTTGACATATTTACAAAGTAAAACCGATTATTCTACCATGGTTACGGAACTTGATTGTACTAAAATAAACACAGCCCCATGGGATGATCTTGCAGCGCTTTGTATTGGCACGGGCTATTATTTGAATGGTAAGTTCAGTCAGGGCATCTTTAAATGGTCAAGCGAAGTCATGATTTACCATATTGAAGTTAAAGCCAGAGCCTACACAAAGGACAATCAAGGAACCATTCAAGTCGATCAACCAGCAAAAATTCAAATTGACGATGGAGAAAAAATGCCATTATTAAGCGGTGGAGAAACAAACCCTACAGTAAAATCTTTCACTGCAGATTATCCAGAAGGAACAGATAATTTTACAATCTCGTCTTATAGCGCTAGAGTCGTCTTGCAAGAGATAACAATCACTTGGAAAGTGTAATATGAAATTAAGTGATGAACAGATTGCGTCCATTCTTACTAAGGACGTAATTACCAAGACAATTTTGGTAGATAATGACAAAGTCATAACCACCATAAAAGAACACGAAAAAGATGGTTGGAAATTATACAAGCAGACAGAAATAAACGGCAGAACCAAATTGACATTTAGTAAATAGTCAATCGGTAATGCCGATTTTTCTTTACAAACACTCATATACAAAGTATATTTATAATGCTCACATTTTAGGAGGAGATATTGAATGCAATATACAAAAGACGTACAAAATATGTGCAAAGTCAATTGTGGTGCTTCTCATGGTTGTGCTCCAATTCCTGAGGAAGGAAAATGGGTTTACTCCAGAGAAATCAAAGATATCAGTGGTTTCACTCACGGTATCGGATGGTGTGCTCCACAACAAGGCGCTTGTAAGCTTTCATTAAACGTTAAAAACGGAATTATTGAAGAAGCCTTGATTGAAACAGTAGGATGTTCAGGAATGACTCACTCAGCAGCAATGGCTGGCGAAGCAATTGTTGGCAAAACACTTCTTGAAGCAGTTAATACAGACTTAGTCTGTGATGCTATCAACACAGCAATGAGAGAATTATTCTTACAAATCGTTTATGGTAGAACTCAATCAGCATTCTCAGAAGACGGTTTAGCAGTTGGTGCAGGTCTTGAAGACTTAGGAAAAGGATTACGTTCACAAATCGGAACAATCTTTACAACTAAAGAAAAAGGACCACGTTACCTTGAATTAACTGAAGGTTACATCACATCAATGGCTTTAGACGCAGATAACGAAATCATTGGTTATCAATACTTATCACTTGGTAAATTCACAGACTTCTTAAAGAAGGGTGATTCACCAGAAGTTGCTCTTGAAAAGGCAAAAGGCCAATACGGCCGCTATGACGATGGTGTCAAATTTATTGACCCACGTAAGGAATAGGAGGTTCGGAAAATGGCTTTATTTGAAGGTTATGAAAGAAGAATCGCACAAATCAATAAATGCTTAAACGATAATGGCATTGCTTCATTAGAAGAAGCTGAAAAGATTTGTAAAGATAAAGGCTTAGATGTTTACCAAATGGTAAAAGACATCCAAACCATCTGTTTCGAAAATGCATGCTGGGCATACACTGTTGGCGCAGCACTCGCAATTAAAAACAACGCTAAAAATGCTGCAGAAGCATCCAAATGGATTGGCGTTGGCTTACAATCATTCTGTATCCCAGGTTCAGTCGCTGATGATCGTAAAGTCGGTTTAGGCCATGGTAACTTAGGTGCAATGTTACTTTCTGAAGAAACAAAATGCTTTGCATTCTTAGCAGGTCACGAATCATTCGCAGCTGCTGAAGGTGCTATCGGTATTGCAAAGAAAGCTAACAAAGTTAGAAAAGAACCATTAAGAGTTATCTTAAATGGTCTTGGAAAAGATGCTGCAAAGATCATTTCCAGAATCAATGGATTTACTCATGTTGAAACCAAATTTGATTACTTTACTGGCAAAGTTGAAATTGTCAAAGAAACCAAATATGGTAACAATCCAGACAGATTGGCAGTTCGTTGCTATGGTGCAGATGATGTCCGCGAAGGTGTTGCAATCATGCACTTAGAGGGCGTTGACGTTTCCATTACTGGAAACTCCACAAATCCAACTCGTTTCCAACACCCAGTTGCAGGTACATACAAGAAAGAATGTATTGAACAAGGTAAGAAATACTTCTCAGTTGCTTCTGGTGGTGGTACAGGTCGTACACTTCACCCAGACAACATGGCAGCAGGTCCAGCATCCTATGGTATGACAGATACAATGGGAAGAATGCACTCTGATGCTCAATTCGCAGGTTCTTCATCCGTTCCAGCACACGTTGAAATGATGGGACTTATCGGAATGGGTAATAACCCAATGGTTGGTGCAACAGTCGCAGTTGCTGTCTCAGTTGCTCAAGCATTAGCAAAATAATTAAATCTTTAGATTTATTAGACGCTCTTAAGAGCGTCTTTTTTTATATTATAGTGGCAGTAAAAATCGTGCTGTAATATAATTTTAACCATGAAGAAAAACTTTGTTTTATTCCTAGTTTTACCTATTAGTTTATTGTGTGTGGCCTGTGGCAAAGATGCTGAGCCAACAATTAACGAAAAACTTAATGCTGATATAACCGTCAAGGATGGCACTAATATTAAAAATATTATTTATGTTATTGGTGACGGAATGGGATTTAATTCAATAAAGGCTGGTGAATTAGCAACCAACACAAATTTTGCATTTACAAAGTGGGCAGAATATCAGTCAAACACAAATAGTTTAAACGACAAAGGTTTAGATGTTTTAATAACCGATAGTGCAGCAGCAGGGACTGCTTTAGCGAGCGGAACATTAACAATAAATGGAAGAATTGGAAAAGATAAAGAATTTATGGATGTTGAAACAATTTTTGATGTAGCAAAAACAGTTAATAAATCAGTTGGTATTGTCACAACTGACACAATAAACGGCGCCACTCCTGCGGCGTTTTCTGCTCATGCTAATGACAGAGACTATTCAGAAGAAATTGTTAATTCTCAAGCTAATTCTGAAGTTGATTTGTTTATTGGCAATTACTCAGATTTATACGAAACAAACAAGACACTTTTTGAACAAAAGAATTTTACTTATTCTAAGAACCTAAATAGCGAAATTCTTTCTAAAGAAAGATTGATAATAAATAATGAAAATATGAGCCCTTATAGTGAGGCAAATTCATTAAGAGATTCTGTTGAATATGCGGTTGATTATTTAAGCAAAAATAATAATGGTTTTACTCTTATGATTGAACAAGCTCATATAGATAAAGCATCTCACTCAAATGATTTTAATAATATGGTAAGAGCAGCGGTTGAGTTAAATAAAACACTCGATTATTTAATCGATCGTTTCAAAGATCAAAGCGATACATTAATTGTTGTAACAGCAGACCACGAAACAGGAGGACTCAAAGTCTCTCCAGAAATGGATCTTAAAAATATTTATTTGCAAGACGACATTTCATTTGCTTATGAATATTCCACAAATTCTCACACCACAACACATGTTCCGGTCTACCTAAATCAAGATATTTTTAACTTTGTAAATTTGGAAGACAATGCCAGTTACACAGTTATTAAAAATATACAAATCGCAAGAGGCATGAAAAATTTGCTCCTCTTAAATAAAAAATAAAATTATTTCAATTTTATTTAAAATAATTTTAAAAATATGTTAAAATATTTTATATGAATTCAATTTATTTACAATCGGTGCATGAAGCATATCCTGACTTCGAACACGGTCATATGTTTCCTTGTAAAATTAAAGCACCTGCTGATTATACTAAAGATTACGAATTTCGTGTTGCATCAAAATGGAGAAAGTTCCAAAGATTCTGGGTTGAATGGATCCTATTTTTATTTGGTCCAATTTTGACTTATTTTAGATTTGCTCCTAAATATAAAAATAAACACATACTTAAAAAGTATAAAAAAGAACTTAAAAACGGCTTTATGACTATTTCTAACCACGTTTTCCCTTGGGATAACATTGTTTTAAGAAATATCAATAAATTCCATCGTGTAGAAATGCCTATTTGGAAAGAAGGTGCTGAAAGCTCGTCTGGAAATATGTTCCGTCTTGCTGGAGGAATTACAGTTCCAACAGACACAATAGGCATTGCAAAGTGCTTTAGAGCTATGAAAGAAGTTATCCAAGAAAAGAGATGGCTTCACGTTTATCCTGAAGCTGCTTGTTGGGAATTCTATTCTCCTATTAGAGAATTTAAGTCTGGAACCTTTAGGCTTGCTGTAGAATTTGGCATCCCTGTTTTTCCAATTGCCTTTTCTTTTAGAAAGCCTAGAGGTTTATTTAAACTTTGGAAAGGCAAACGTCCAGTTGTTAACATGAATGTTGGTGAACCACTTTACGCAGATAAAAATTTAGAGAAAACAACAGCTGTTGAAGATTTGTGCAAAAGAGTTCATGACGCAATTGTTAGATTAGCTGGTTTTTGCTCTATTGATGAGAATGAAAACTTCAAGAAAAATTATAAATATTATCCATACGTAAATCCTTATTTGGACCAGTATGAAGCTTACTATAAAAAGCACAATAAATAATAAAATTTTTGTCCCTAAAAAAATGCAAAAAATAATACACAAAATTCCATTCAAAGGTTATCATACAAGAGCCTATTCTTTTGGTGATCTTTCTAATGGTGTTCCACTCATCATTTTACATGGTGGTCCAGGCGGTTGTGTTGAACGTTATGAACCATTAGAAAAGTTAGCAGAATTTGGAATACCTCTAATCTTTTATGATCAACTTGGTTGTGGTTACTCAAAAGTGCCAAAAACCCATAAAATCACGTGGAATTTCCAGCTATTTCTCGAGGAATTTGAAAATTTAATTAAGTATTTTGGTTTGAAAAAGTTTAATGTTTTAGGTCACTCTTGGGGCGGTATGCTAGCTCTTGAATGGGTTTGCAATTTTAAGCATTTTGGATTAGAAAAGTTAGTCTTATTTTCAACGTTACCAAGCACCAAAATTTGGAATGATGAACACATCAAAATGTTAGAGGATTTTCCAACCATAGAAAAAGAAGCAATTTTAGCAGAATACAAAGGCAAAAAATATGATATAAAAGCTCATCAAAAAGGAATAGCGAGATTTTATAAAGAACACGTTGGAAAAAGATCAAAGGACGTCTTTAATTTTAAGAGAAAAAGATTCCCTAAAACCAACTGCGAAATTTACGAACTAATGTGGGGCGATTCTGAGCTCTTTGGTACAGGCACTTTGAAAGATTGGTCTGTTGAAGATAAATTAAACAGAATTGATGTTCCAACTTTAATTCTATCGGGAGCCCTAGATGAATCAACTCCAAGAATGAATAAGTTAATGAATGAAAGAATTTCTAATTCTAAGTGGGTATTACTGGAAAAATCCCATCATATTGGCTATTGTGAAGAGCCCGAAAAAGTAATAAATGTTTTAAAATCATTTATTTTGCTGGAAAAATAAATATCTTATATTAAAATATAAATCACTAAGGAGATTCTTATGAAAGAAATTACTATCGAAAATTTAAATAAGATTGAAGAAGAATACATCTCCGACAAATCATGTGCAATCGCACGTCATGCACTCACAAATACAGGCATTGAAGTTGCTGCACAATCAAAGGACACTGTTGGTACAATGGACTTTAATTTTGATATTAATATCAAAACAATGGCCGTTAATAACCAAAAAGCTTCTGGTAGATGTTGGATTTTCGCCGCATGCAACGTTATGCGTGAAATGATTGGCAAAAAGATCGGTGTTGGTACATTCAAACTTTCACAAAGTTATATTGCCTTCTACGACAAACTTGAAAAACTCAATTACACATTGAATGCTTTAATTGACACATTAGACAGAGATTATGATGATCGTACCGTTCAATTTTTAGTTCAATCAGGCGTTGGTGATGGCGGACAATGGGATATGCTTGTTAACGTTGTTAAAAAGTATGGTATTTGCCCAAAGAATGCATTTGTTGAAACATTCACTTCAAACAATACAAGAATTTTGAATTCTTTACTCAATGCAGAACTTAGAAGATTTGCTTCAGAAGCACGTCTTGTAAATGCAAAGAATGGTATGGATGCTGTTGAAGAACTCAAAGATTCATATATGAAACGTTTCTACAAAGCACTCATTTCTTGTTATGGAGTTCCTCCAAAATCATTTGATCTTAAATACACAGATGACAAAGGAAACTTCCAAATTGTCAGAGGATTCACACCAAAATCATTCTTTGATAAATATATCGGAAAAGAAATTGATAATTATGTTAGCTGTATTAATGCTCCAACAAAATCAAAACCATTTGGCAAGAGCTACACAGTTAAGTATTTAGGAAATGTTGAAGGCGGAAAGATTGTTAAACACCTTAACATTCCTATGGAAAGACTCAAAGAACTCGTTGTTTCTCAACTTAAGGATGGCGAGATTGTTTGGTTTGGTTCAGACGTCGCAAGTTATGGTGATAGAATGCGTGGCGTTTGGAATGATCAAGAATTTGATTTTAAATCTTTATTAGATTTAGATATTAAAATGGACAAGGGAGAGTCCCTTGACTTCCGTTCAAGCGCAATGAATCACGCTATGTGTATTACAGGCGTAGCGTTTGACGAAAAAGGTGTTCCAACAAAATGGAAAATCGAAAACTCATGGGGCAATGACCGTGGTAAACAAGGTTATTTCATGATGTCAGCAAGTTGGTTTGATCAATATACATACCAAGCAGTTGTTAACAAAAAGTATTTAACAAAAGAAGAACTTGCTGCATATGAATCAGAACCAGTTGTTTTACAACCATGGGATCCAATGGGTTCATTAGCAGACTAATTAAAGGAGATAAAAAATGACTAAATTAGTTTTAATCAGACACGGTGAATCAGAATGGAATAAGCTAAACTTATTTACAGGCTGGACAGATGTCGAATTATCAGAAAAAGGTGTTATGGAAGCTCATAGAGCTGGTAAAACACTTAAAGAAGAAGGCTACGATTTTGATATCGTTTATACTTCTTTACTCAAAAGAGCTATTCATACAATGAATAATGTCTTATTTGAACTTGATAGAGAATGGTTACCAGTCGTTAAGACCTGGAGACTTAATGAACGTCACTATGGCGCTCTTCAAGGCTTAAATAAGGCTGAAACAGCAGAAAAGTTCGGTGAAGAACAAGTTAAGGTTTGGAGAAGAAGCTATGACTGCCCACCTCCAGCACTTGATGCAAAAGATGAAAGATACCCAGGCAACCAAGCTCAATTTAGAGATGTGCCAAAGGCAGACCTTCCATACACAGAATCACTTGAACTCACAGTTGCTCGTGCAGTCCCATTCTACGAAGAAGTTATTAAACCAGAAATGGAAAAAGGCAAACGCTGCTTAATCGTTGCTCACGGTAACTCAATTCGTGCTTTATACAAATACTTCACAGATTGTCCAAAAGAAGAAATCGTTGGCGTTAACATCCCAACTGGTGTTCCACTAGTCTTCGAATTTGATGACAACATGAAGGCTGTTAAACATTACTACTTAATGGATGAGGCTGCTTTAAAAGCCGAAATGGAAGCAGTCGCAAATCAAGGAAAAGCCAAGAAATAATAGGGTTTTCCTGGTAATTTTGATGAAAAAAGCTACTTACGATAGATTAATGAAATTTAGAGATGACCGTGATTGGTCACAATTTCACACTGGAGAAAATCTTGCTAAATCGATCATGATTGAAGCAGGTGAACTCCTTGAAGTTTTCCAATGGTCAGACAAAGAAAAATCTATTGATAAAGTAAAAGAAGAATTAGCAGATGTTTTCATGTATGCAATGCTTATGGCAGATCGTTACCATTTAGACATCGATGAGATCATTAATGAAAAAATGGATCAAAATGAAAGAAAATATCCTGCCGAAATGGTCAAAGGTTCATCAAAAAAATATAGCGAGTACAAAACCTCATGGAAAAAATAATCTTTTCACTAACATCTAGCAAAAAACTTGCTGAACAAATCGCAAAAACTTCAAATATTGAACTTGGAAAGAGCGAAGTTGTGAAGTTTTCTGATGGCGAAATTATGGCAAGATGCTTAAGCAAAGTTAGAGGGAAAGAATGTTTCATTATTCAGTCTACAATTGCACCTTCAAGCGACACAATTTTTGAGATTTTAATCTTTGTTGATGCTCTTAAAAATGCTGGTGCAAAAGACATTGTTTTGGTAGCACCTTATTACGGCTATTCTAGACAAGATAGAGTAGCAAGACCGGGCGAACCAATTACGGCCAAATTAGTGGCAAAAATGCTAGAAAACGCCGGGATTTCCCGTGTAATTTCCGTAGATTTGCACACTCAACAGATTCAAGGTTTCTTCTCAATTCCAGTTGATAATTTAGAAACTTCTGAGCTCTTTGGTAGATACTTTGCAAGACGTTTTGATGAGTTAAAAATTGACCACAAAAACGTGGTTGTAGTTTCACCAGATCACGGGTCCGCAAATAGAGGTAGAGATGCCTCATCAGAATTCAATGGAGCGGGCCTTGCAGTTATCGATAAAAGACGCCCAGCACCAAATCAATCTGAGGTTGTTAATGTTGTCGGTGACGTTGAAGGTAAAACCTGCCTCATTATTGATGATATTTGTGATACTTGTGGAACAATTAACAATGCTGTTGAAGCACTTTTCGAGAAAGGCGCAAAAGAAATCTTTGTTGCAGTTACTCACGCAGTCATTTCAAAGAACAGCATTGATTCTAGAGTAAAAGAATTTGTTACAACTGATACAGTTGAAAAAGAATATAAAGGAGCTAAAGTTTTATCAGTAGCTGAGCTTATTGCTCAGAACCTTTAATATTTAAAGTGTTCCCTTGATAAACCACTTAAAAACAAGGATATGAGAAATAGTATCGTTAAAACAATTACAAGAAACGCGGTTGTGGCAGCGATCTATTTTTTATTGACTTTTGCATCCTCCCCAATTTCTTTTGGGCAAATTCAATTTAGACTTGCAGAAGCACTTATTTTGCTTTGCTTCTTTAGAAGAGATTTTACAATTGGATTAACATTAGGCTGTTTGTGTGCGAACTGTTTATCAACACTTGGACCTTGGGATATATTAATTGGGACAATGGCAACTCTAATAAGTTGTTTGGGAATCTCATTCTGCAAGCATTTATTTATTGCAACGCTTATTCCTGTTATTGTGAATGGTATTGCAATAGGCTTAGAATTACATTTTGTATTAGAAATTAACCTTTGGTTAGGTGTTGGTTTTGTAGCTTTAGGTGAACTTATTTGCGTTTCTGTGTTAGGATATTTGTTGTTCCTACTTTTAAGAAGGAACAAACCATTCATGGAAGTGATTGGTGCAAACAAGAATATAGATTTTAAATGGTAGGAGTTTGTTATGAGTCTTAGAGCATTTAATTCAGGATGCAACGTAATTGCATTACAAAAAGATGGCAAAAAGTACGGAATGGTCTGTGCTTGGGCTATGCATACAGATTATGATAGTGTTGCACTTTTAATAGGCTCACAATCAGTTACTGGAAAAGTTATAAAAGTTGGTGATTTTGTCGGCTTATCAGCTTTAGCTGAAGGACAAGAAGATGTAGCTTTTAAATTAGGTGAAAATCATAGTGATGTTGGCGATAAATTTGAAGGTGTAGAATGCGAGCCTTCTGGTGTTGCAGTTTACATTAAAGATGCCAAGGTCAAAATGTACTGCGAAGTCGCAAAAATTAATGTTATCAACGGCGAAGGAGACAAAATGGTTTTCCTTAACGTTTTAAAACACACATCAGATAAAAATAAGAAATTTCTTCCTTTGGAAGCAGTTTACCCAGAGGATTAGTAAATATGAAAGATTTTTGGTTAGAAATTAAACACGTTTGCAAACAAACAGGTGCTAGATATGGAATTCTCCACACCCCACACGGAGATGTTGAAGTTCCAATGTTCATGCCTGTTGGTACTTTAGCAACCGTTAAAACTTTGTCTCCAGAAGAAGTTAAGGAGATGGGTGCTGGTGTTATTTTGTCAAACACATATCACTTACACTTAAGACCAGGAGAAGACATTGTTGCCAAGGCTGGTGGTCTTCATAAATTTATGAACTACAAAGGGCCAATCCTTACAGATAGTGGCGGATTCCAGGTCTTTTCATTACAAGAAAATAGAAAAATTACTGAAGAAGGTGTTACATTTAAATCACACCTTAATGGAGACAAACTTTTCTTCACTCCAGAATCAGTAATTGGAATCGAAGAAAAATTAGGCGCAGACATTATTATGTCTTTTGATGAATGTATTCCTTATCCAGCAGATAAGAAATATGCCGAAAAATCGGTCGAAAGAACCCTTAGATGGGCTAAGCGTGGTAAGGATGCCCACAAACGCGAAGATCAAGCCTTATTTGGCATTGTTCAAGGCGGAGAATTCCCAGATTTAAGAAAACATTGTGCTGAAGAGTTGGCAAAAATGGACTTCCCAGGTTACTCAATTGGAGGAACCTCCATCGGAGAACCTAAAGAAGTTTTTTCAAAAATGCTCGATTACTCAGTTCCATATCTTCCAGAAGATAAACCACGTTATTTAATGGGCGTTGGTTCAATTGATTACCTTCTTGAAGGTATTGCTAAAGGCGTTGATATGTTTGACTGTGTTCTTCCAACTAGAATTGCAAGACACGGTGCTTTAATGACTTCCAAAGGAAGAGTTAACATTAGAAAGGCAGAATACGCTGAAGATTTCACTCCGCTTGATCCAGAGTGCGATTGTTATACATGCAAAAACTATACAAAAGCATATCTCCGACATTTATATGTCGCTGATGAAGCTTTTGGTAAGAGACTTCTCTCATATCACAACGTTAGATTCCTTATTCATTTAATGGAAGAAGCAAGAAAAGCTATTCAAGAAGATAGATTTGGTGATTTTAGAGAAGAAATGCTTAAGAAATATGGCGATAAAAGAGGCTTCTAATGGACATTGAATTATTTAATTACGATTTGCCAGAAGAACTAATTGCACAAACCCCTGCAAAAGTCAGAGATGAGTGCAGACTTTTAACTATAAATCGTGGCACAAAAACATATGAAGACAAGATCTTCCGTGACATCATTGATTATCTCCAGCCTGGAGACGTAATTGTTCGTAATAATACTAAGGTTTTGCCAGCTAGAATTTTTGGTGTAAAAGAAGGCACTGGAGCCCATGTAGAAATCCTACTTTTGAAGCAAATTGAAGGAGATACTTGGGAGTGTTTAGCAGGCAATGCAAAACCAATAAAAGTTGGCTCAGTTATCGACTTCAATAACGGCCAATTAAAAGCCGAATGTTTAGAGGTTCGTGACGAAGGAATTCGTATCATGAATTTCAAATATAATGGGATTTTCCTGGAGATTTTGAATGAAATCGGCGCTATGCCACTTCCTCCATACATTAAGAAAAAGTGTGAAGATAACTCACAATATCAGACAGTTTTTGCAAAAGTTTATGGTAGTGCAGCAGCACCTACTGCAGGCTTCCATTTTACTGAAGAATTAATCAAAAGATGTGAAGAAAAAGGTGTTGAATTTTTAGACGTTACTTTGAATATCGGATTAGGTACTTTCAAACCAGTAAAAGAGAAGACTGTTGAGGCTCACAAAATGCATACTGAACATTACGAAATTTCTCAAGAAGTTGCAGATCGTTTGAACCTTGCCAAGAAGGAAGGAAGACGTATCATTGCATTAGGCACAACTTCAACCAGAACATTGGAAGCAAACATGCAAAAATTCGGTGAATTTAGAGCAGATAAAGATGACACTTGTATTTTCATTAAACCAGGTTATGAATACAAAGCTATCGATGCACTCATTACAAACTTCCATTTACCTAAATCTACTCTAATTATGCTCGTATCCGCGCTTATGGGTAGAGAATTCACTTTAGATTGCTATAAACACGCTGTTGAAGAGAAATATAGATTCTTCTCCTTTGGAGATGCAATGTTTATTTATGGCAAATAGAATCAACTATTACAAACAATCAATTGAAGAGCTTGAAAAGTTACCAAAAACAGGTAAAAAACCAAGCTTACTTTTGCATGCTTGTTGTGGTCCTTGTTCAACATTTCCTCTAACATTTTTGTGCCCTCATTTTGACGTCACAATCTTCTTCAATAACTCAAACATTTATCCTTCAGAAGAGTACTATAGACGCTTAAATGAACTCAAAAAATTTCTAAAATTCTTCAAAAGAGACTACGGCTTTGATGTAAAAATTATCGAAACTTCATATAAAAATGATGAATATAATTTAGATCTTGAAAAATATGCTAATCAGCCAGAAGGCCAAACTCGTTGTTTTTTGTGTTATGAAAAACGCATGAATGAAGCATTTAAATATGCCAACGAAAACGGCTTTGATTACTTCACTACAGTCATGACAATTTCGCGTCAAAAAGACTCTCAAAAACTTAATGAAATAGGCGAAAAATTGCAAAAATCCTATGGAAAAACCCGATATTTTCATTCTGACTTCAAGAAGAACAAAGGCATCGACATTGCTCGTGAAATGCGTATTCTTTATGATCTTTATCAACAGCTTTATTGTGGCTGCAAATACACCTACGAAAAAGGCTTAAAAAAGGCAGCAGAAAAAGAACAAAAATAAGCAAAAATTTAACAAAAAAATGATAGAAAAATGTGGGTTTGGAGCCCCCTTTTTCGTATGCATTATCTATTAAATAATAAAAATTTCGCTTGCATATATTATATATAGGCGTAATATATAACACGTTAACGTTTGCGTTGACATGCGAGGTTGCCGACACACCGTCAGGCGTTGTCATGAGAAAGGTTGCCGGGGAATTCGCATCGAGCAGTTCGTTAAAAAGCCTGAAAGAAAATTATAGGAGGAAAATTCATGGCAAAAGTTAAAACCATTAGGGTTCGCTTACAAGCTTATGATCACAAGATTCTTGACTTAGCAGTTGAGAAGATCATTGCAGCAGCGAAAAAGACTGGGGCTGGTGTTGTTGGTCCTATTCCACTCCCTACAGAGAAGCAAGTTTACACCATCTTACGTGCTGTCCATAAGTACAAAGATGCTCGTGAACAATTCGAAATTAGAACACACAAGAGATTGATCGATATCACCAATCCAACTAAGGAGACCGTTGAAACATTACGTAAACTCGACTTAGCTTCAGGTGTTGATATTGACATCAAATTATAAGGAGGTAAGACAAGATGAAACAAATCATTGGTCGTAAAATGGGTATGACAGAAGTCTTCGCCAAAGACGGAACAATGTACGCAGTTACAGTTGTCGAAGTACTTCCTAATGTCGTTACACAAGTAAAGACAGTTGAAAAGGACGGCTATGCAGCAGTCCAA
>JAGHUR010000003.1 GCA_018064745.1 Candidatus Fiminaster equi | reverse complement strand
TTCACAAAAATGTATAAAAATTATCAACTTAGCAATGAAGATATAGATGTTTTAATTAAATTTTTAGAAGAAAAAAAGAAGTAGCCATACAGATGCAAGTTTCCTTCCACCGGTCTACTTCTTACTTAAATTAAAACAATATACATTAAAGTTGTCAATAAAAAAATGTCAGCCCCGATAAAACGGTATATGTGCTGACTACAATTATTATACAAAATTGTTCACTTTTGTAAATATAAATCGTTTTATTAAAAATACAATTTTCAAAGAAAATTAAAAAATTAATTTATTTATTATGTGCATTATGTTAAAATTAAATTATGAATCAAAGAGTTTTAGTTGAAGCAACTTCAGAAATGAAGGATAGAATCGTTGAATATTACGGTTCAATTCAAAAAGAAAACAAGGGTGAGTACATCCTATTTTTCGGTCAATCAAAGGATCTTACAATTACTGTGTATCATTCCAAAAAAGAAAATTATCACAAAGTTATGTTCATTGGTGAGAATGCTCTTCTTGAGGCGAAACGTTGGGACGCTAATGTAGAGCCAAACGCTCCAAAAGAAAAGAAAGCACCTACTAAAGCAGCATGGGAAATTCTTGATGACCAAATTGGTTCCGACGAAGTCGGCACTGGAGATTTATTCGGCCCAATCTGTGTTTGCGCAGCATACGTAAGAAAACAAGACATTAAGAGATTAAAAGCACTTGGTGTTGACGATTCGAAACGTCTAAATGATGCACAAATTATGGAACTTGGTAAAATTCTCATCAACGAATTTGAATATTCACAAGTTTCATTAAATAATGAAAAATACAATGAACTTGTCGATAAAAAGATGAACATGAATGAGATGAAAGCAAAGATGCATAACCGTGTCTTACTCAATTTACATAAGAAACATTGCGATGTTGAAAACATCCTTGTTGATGAATTTTTAAAAGAAGAAAACTATTACAAATATGTCTTCTTTGAACCAGAAGTTGTAAGAGGAATTACTTTCAAAACGAAAGGTGAAACCTATTTCCCTTCTGTTGCAGTTGGAAGTATTATTGCTCGTTATTCATTCATTCAACATATGAATCTATTGTCTGAAAAATATGGCATGAAAATTCCATATGGAGCAAGCCAAAGAGTTACTGAATTTGCAAAAGAATTCGTAAAAAAATTCGGCAAAGCCGAATTCGATAAAGTTTGTAAGAAAAACTTCGCTAACTATAAAGAAGCTATCGAAGCGAAGTAATTACGTCTAAAAAATATTTAGGGAGATCGACTGAGAAAGTCATCTCCTTTTTTGTTTCTGGATGAACAAAGTGAATCTCATGAGCAAACAAAAGTTGTCCATCATCATAGAAACTTCTGTTTCCTTTTCCATACACTGGATCTCCAATAACTGGGTGACCAATATAATCCATATGAACGCGAATTTGATGTGTGCGCCCGGTCTTTAAAATACATTCTACTAAAGTAGAATCTTTGAATCTTTCAATAACGTTAAAGCTTGTCTCAGCATCTTTTCCGTTCATCATGTCTACTGCCATTCTTTGGCGATACTTTTTGTCACGACCAATTGGAGCAATAATCTTACCTTCATTTTCTTTAATAACACCTAGAACTAAGGCATAGTATTTTCTTCCTAAAGTATGATCAGAAAGTTGATTTGCTAAAAAGGCATGAGCAGCATCGTTTTTAGCAACTACAAGCAAACCTGCAGTGTCTTTATCAATACGATGAACAATACCTGGTCTAAAATCACCATTAAGTGAGCTTAAAGAATCGCTATGAAATTTAAGTGCATTTGCAAGTGTGTGTTCATTATTTCCAGCGCCTGGATGCACAACTAAACCTTTAGGTTTATTGATGACCATAACATCGTCGTCTTCATAAACGATATCAAGCGGAATATCTTCTGCTTCAACCTCTAAAGATTGAACTGGAAAATCCTCCACTGTAATCTCATCGTTTTCTCTAAGTTTATATGATGCTTTTTCTTTTTTAGAGTTCACTAAAATTAAGCCAGCATCTAAATGCTCTTGAATCTTGCTTCTTGAGACATCTTCTAAAAGAAGAGATAAGGCTTTATCGAGTCGGATATTTTCTAAATCTTTATTTATCCTTATTTTCTTCATTTTTGGCTTTTTCAGCTTCCTTTAATTCTTTTGGAGAATACTTATATTGTCCTTCTTTAGAAGCTTTGATTGCGTCTTTAATTGATTCCACAATAACGTAAACAAGTAAGATAGCAACGCCTACCACTAAAGCAGAATCAGCGAGGTTAAAAATTGGGAAGTGATAACTTCCGAACCAAACTGAAATCCAGTCGACAACACCACTAAATCCAACAGTAGATTCCCAATAAAATGCTCTATCAATTAAGTTTCCAATAGCGCCAGCAATCATAAGTGCTAAAGAAATTTTAATAACTGTATTTAATTTTCCTTTGTGTGATGCATATGCATAATATGCAATAAGTCCACCACCAAGAACAAATGAAACTACAATGAAAATAATTCTTCCTGCTTGTGAATTTGCACCAAGAGACCATGCAGCACCTTTATTGTAAGATAGGCCAATATATAAGAAATCTGGAATTAATTGAATTGTTCCAGCTTTTTCGGTTGCTGGAATGCGGTTAAAGTGATTAACAACTAACCACTTAGACATAATGTCTAAAGCAAAAACTAAAACCATTAGCCAAATGAAAGAGAAGAAGAATTTCTTCATATTCTCTTTTGTGAATATTTTCTTAAAGAACTCTTTCATAATTATTTACCTAAGACATGTAAGCAGCGTTCGCAGACTTCGCTTTCATCGTCTACCTTATAAAGTTTATCGACATAGTTCCAACATCTTGGACATTTCTTAGCATCAATATGATGCGCTTCAACTTCTTTTGCATCGCTAAATTCAACTTTAGAAACGATGAGAAGTTTTGCAACTGCTGAAGCATCATCTCCAAGAATTTCTTTGTATGAATTTGGAAGTACAACAAGGGCTTCTTGGCTTGATCCAATGATTGCTCCGTTACGTGCTTCTTCAAGTTTTTTATTAACTGCATCACGAACTTCTAAGAACTTCTTGTAAGCATTTAAATAGCTCTCACCAAAGTCATTTGATTTTGTAGGATAATCGAGTAATTGGGCAGATTTCCCCGCAAAATCTGGCATATTTTGATGAACTTCTTCCATTGTGAATGGGATAACTGGAGTTAAAAGTCTAAGTAAAACTGAGCTTACTTTATAGATGACAGATTGCATTTGTCTACGTCTAAGTGAGTCCTTAGCATCGCAATATAAAGTGTCTTTTCCAATATCAAGATAGAAGCTAGACATATCTGCTGACATGAAGGTCATAATCTTAGACATTGCAGTTGCAAAATCATATCTATCAAATGCATCAATTGCATCGTTTTTAACTTCTTCAAGTCTTGCAAGAATGTATGTATCAACTGGTGCAAACTCTTTGACCATATTTGCTTTTGGATCAAAGTCAGAAATGTTGCCAAGTAAGAATTTAAATGTGTTACGAATCTTACGATATTGTTCAGCAACTTGTCTAAGTAAGTTTTCAGAAATTCTAACATCTTGTTGATAGTTTACTGTTGCAACCCAAAGTCTAAGAATGTCAGCGCCAAAGATGTTGCACATCTTAATTGGGTCAACACCATTTCCTTTAGACTTATGCATTTGCTCACCGTGTTCATCTAAAACCCAACCGTGTGATACAACTGCTTTATATGGAGCCTTTCCTTGGATTGCAGTTGAAATTGTTAAAGATGAGTTAAACCAACCACGATATTGGTCACTACCTTCTAAATAGAGTTCTGATTGGTCATAACCTAAACGTTTTCTTAAGACTGCATCAAAGGAAGAGCCTGAGTCAAACCAGACGTCCATAATATCTTTTTCTTTTGTGAATTTACCATTTGGCGAATGCTCATTTTTGTATCCTTCTGGAAGGAAGAATTCAGCATCTTTTTCATACCAAATATCACTGCCGTATTCATAGAATACTTTGACGATATGATCAAAGACTTCTTTTTCAATAATTGGAGTTTCATCTTCGCAGTATATGATTGGAATTGGAACACCCCAAACTCTTTGTCTAGAAATACACCAATCGTTACGATCTTTAATCATGTTGGTCATTCTATCTTTACCCCATGCTGGAATCCAATTAACTTTGTTAACTTGGTCTAAGAGTTCATCTTTAATCTTTCCAATGGAACAGAACCATTGAGGAGTAGATCTAAAGATAACAGGTTTTCCAGTTCTCCAATCATGTGGGTATGAGTGAACGATTTGTCCTTCTTTAATAAGTTGTCCATTTTCACGGAGCATATCAAGAATTACTTTATTAGATTCTTCATAGAAGAGACCATTAAGTTTTTCACCACATTCAGCGGTTAATCTACCATAGTTATCAATTGGGCAATATGGCTTGATTCCATATTTAGCACATACGTTATAGTCATCAACACCAAGGCCTGGAGCTGTATGAACTAAACCTGTACCTGAATCATTGGTAACGTGATCTCCAAGAAGAAAAACAGATTCTCTTTCATAGAAAGGATGTTTTGCCTTACAGCCTTCAAGTTCTTTACCTTTGAAAACTTTAACACATTCAAATGTTTCAAATCCAAGTTCTTCTTTTAAGGCTGTTGAATTTTCTTCTAGAAGAATGAAATCACCTTTTTCAGTATGATATAAACCATAGTTAAATCTTGGGTTAACGCTGATTGCTAGGTTTGATGGAAGTGAGTAAGGAGTTGTTGTCCAGATAACAGCTTTTGAGCCATTTGGCACAACACCTTTTCCATCAATCATATCGAATGCAACATATATTGCATACGATGTGACATCTTTATATTCAATCTCAGCTTCTGCTAAAGCAGATTCACTTGACCAAGACCAATAAACAGGTTTAAGTCCTTTGTAAATAAGACCTTTAAGAGCCATAGTTGCAAAGACTTCAATTTGATTAGCTTCGAATTGTTTTTCTAAAGTCTTGTAGGCATTCTTGTAGTCACCCATAATTCCAAGTCTAACAATTTGATCTTGTTGTCTTTTGACTTGGGTATAAGCGTAATCTCTACATTTTTGTCTAAATTCACTTGTTGGAGTAGTTTTACGGTTAACACCAGACTTAATGACTTGATTTTCAATTGGAAGACCATGTGTATCAAATCCAAATACGAATGGTACATAATAGCCTTGCATTGCCTTTTCTCTTACAATCATATCCTTAAGGATACGGTTAAGCATATGCCCGCAATGCATGTCTCCATTAGCGTATGGAGGGCCATCATGAAATGCGAAAGGTTTACAGCCTTCACGATTCTTAAGCATTGCTCCATATAAATCTTCATCTTGCCATTTCTTCACTAAAAGAGGTTCTTTAATTGGAAGATTACCTCTCATTTCGAAATTAGTTTTTGGCATGAGTAATGTGTCTTTAAATTCCATATTTTTACTCCTTTTTACAAATAAAAGCATCCCTAATTTAAGGACGCTTTAACGTGGTACCACCTTAATTCTCTTACATTGTAAGAGCGCTTAATTAGTCTAATAACGGGGACAACCGGAATTCTTACTTAAGTTCAGAATTCATACAAAGAAGTGATATTTAGGTTTAGATGCTGTTAGTCTTCCACCATCACTAACTCGCTATAAGTAGAGCTAAACTAAACGTGTCTTCTAGGTTATTTATCTTAAAGATTCTTGTCTTTTAAGAAATTTGGAAGGAATGATTCTTTAACATCTTCCTCTTTATGAGGAGCTTCAGCACTAGGTGCTTCTCCTCCCATATTGACTTCTTCTGCTGGTTCAGTTGAAACAGCTGGTTTGTCATATGTTGGAACATGTGTGAAGTCGAAGTCTTCTGTAAAGTCTGATGCAATAACAGAAACTAAGATCTTGTCTGATAAACCTTCATTAATTGAAACACCAAATTTGATATCAACTGAGCTACCTGCTGCTTCAATAATTCTGTTAACAGTTTCTTGCGCTTCATAAAGTGAAACTTCTGGACCACATGTAACTGCGCAGATTGCACGACGTGCGCCATTGATTGATGCCTCAAGAAGAGGTGAGTTAATGGCGTTATTAGCGGCTTCTTGGGAACGGTTTGGTCCTTCACCAAAGCCATAACCAATAAGTGAGATTCCTGAATCTTTTAATGTATTCCTAACATCAGCAAAGTCTAAGTTAATAAATGCTGGGCAAAGAATTAAATCTGTAACAGTCTTAACTGATTGAGAAAGGACTGCATCTGATTCAGCGAATGCATCAGAGATACGTGCTGTTCCGCTAACCATAAGTAATTTATCGTTAGAAACGATAATGATTGCATCAACTGAGTCCTTAAGGCTATTTAAACCTTCAACTGAGTTCGCAATACGTTTCTTACCTTCAAATGTAAATGGACGTGTAACAATTGCGACTGTGAGTGCCCCTGCTTCTTTGGCTGCAGCTGCGATTACTGGTGCAGCGCCTGTGCCTGTACCGCCACCCATACCTGCGGCAATGAAAACTAAGTTTGCTCCAGCAACAACTTCACGAATTTTATCAATTGATTCTTCGGCTGCTCTACGACCTACTTCTGGATCGCCACCGGCGCCTAAACCGCCAGTAGATTGTTGGCCAAGAATAATTCTATTTTTTGCTTTGCTTCTTGAAAGAGCTTGTTGGTCTGTGTTTGCAACATAAAACTCGACAGATGATATATTATCATCAATCATTCTGTTAACGGCGTTATTACCTGCACCGCCAACACCAATTACAACAATACGAGCATAAGCTTCATAATTGTCTAAATCTTGTTCATCCATTTGTGTTGCCTCCTTTAATTTTGTTCTTTATCACGAGAAATCTCGCCTGTTTTTACTCTTGAATCACTAAGTGATCCTTTGTACTTAGATGCGCTATACATTGCGCCTACAATTGCAGAGAATCTTGCATCTCTAGCACCAAATGATGCTGGTTCTAGATAATGAATTGATTGACTCTTTGCAAATTTTTCTTTTGCTAAACTTTCAAATCCAATTAACTTGGAGAAACCTCCAGTAAATACGATTGGAAGATTTCTAACAGCTTCTGGATAACCCTTCATTAAGTTTTCAAATGTTACATCAAATTGAGCAAAGTAATCTTCTGCAAAGAATGTCTTAATGATTGTATTTAATGCATTTGGATCAAATGACTTAATAACACCATCAACATTTCCTTTTGCAATAATTGGAGCATATGAGAGAGGTCTTTCATCAAAACCATACTTCTTAAGAAGACCAAGCGCCTCATCTGGAGAAATTCTGAAGTTTTCTACAATACGAGCAACTAAGTCATTTCCACCGCTTTGGAATGCGATTGTTTCAAATGGAGTGTTATTTCCGATAAGGGAAATGCTACTCATTTCAGCGCCCAT
This sequence comes from Candidatus Fiminaster equi, assembly GCA_018064745.1. Classification (GTDB taxonomy): domain Bacteria; phylum Bacillota_I; class Bacilli_A; order RFN20; family CAG-826; genus Fiminaster; species Fiminaster equi. The sequence goes on along the minus strand of JAGHUR010000003.1, from coordinate 4,509 downwards.
ATCAACTAAGACATAACTATTAGGAATATCTCCGATATGTTTACCAAGTTCTGCGATTGCATAAGAGCCTACGCATAATCTACGCACTTTAATATGTGCTGCTTCTGCAACGCGCTTGTATTCGGATACTATGCGTGTTGGAAGACAATGAATTTTTGCATTAACTTTGATTTGATTTGAATGCTCTCCAATTGGAGGGTTAATGTATGATCTACCTTGTTCAAGAGTAAATGTATCAGGAATAATGTCAATGATTTCACTACCACTAGGAACTGCTTCCTTTTGAACAAGTGAGATAACGTTTTCGATATCGATTTGTGCAATAACACCAAAAGGTGAAACAACATTAGTTTCCTTCTCGCTTTGGAAAACATTAAGCCCAAGTGAAGGAAGAACAAGTGTTGCTTCATTAACCACAAACTTTTCTTTTGTTGTTTCGTTTTTGAATTCTCTCATTGAAGAAAGGATTTGAGCAAGGGTTGTCAAATCAATAATTTCTCCATGCGAAATAAGACCATCGATTGGACGTTCTGCCATATAAACAAGATTGATTTTATCGTTGTTTGCGTAACCGACAGCAACTCTAACTTTGGTATCTGATATTTCTACAACTGTAAGTGGTTTTTCCATATTCGTACGAAATATATTTTATATATTAATGCCTTATATAGCAAGAAAAGTTTAAAAAAGATGCATACATTAATGCACCATTTTTCTTTATAGAAACTTGTCTTATTATTTAACGCGTTCAATAATTCTTAGTTTTGCAGACTTGCTTCTTGGGTTTTCTTCCATTTCTTTTTCGCTTGGAATAATAACTTTGTTATTAACTAAGCGATAATTTGGCAAATCGTCTTCAGTTGGAAGAGAGAAAACATTATGTCTAGTTCCTTCAACTTTTGACACTTCATTGAATGCATTTTTTACTAATCTATCTTCCAAAGAATGGAATGTAATAAATGCAGCTCTACCACCAATTTTTAAGGATTTTAATGCGTCAGTAAGTGCATCTTTTAGAGCACCAAGTTCATCATTAACTTCAATGCGAATTGCTTGGAAAATTTGCTTTGCTGGATGGCCTTTTTTCATCAACTCTTTTTGAGGCTTTGAGGCCTTAATAATGTCCACTAATTGGGTAGTTGTTTCAATTGGTGAAATTTCACGCATTTTTACGATTTTATTGGCGATTTGATAGGAATATTTGTCTTCTCCATACTCTCTAAAAATACGTGTTAAATCATTAAGAGAATAGGTATTAATGACCTCGTAAGCAGAGAGTTTTTGTCTAGTGTCCATTCTCATATCTAAACGAGCATCTTCCTTATAGGAAAATCCTCTTGAAGGATCATCAAATTGAGGAGATGAAACACCTAAGTCTGCCATAAGTCCATCAACTTCATCTATTCCCATTTGATTTAAATGTTTTTTGAAATTTCTAAAATCATCGAGAATTAGCGTGAAATTTCCCTCAAAACCATGGAGATTTTGTCTTGATTCATTGATTGCAGTTTCGTCTTTATCGAATGCAACAAGTAAGCCATTATCTAACTTTTTAAGAATTTCTTTTGAGTGTCCACCACGACCTAAAGTTAAATCAACGTAAGTACCGTTTGGTTTTACGTCTAATCCATCAATTGTTTCGTTTAATAAAACGGAGATATGTTTACTCATCAAATTCTAAGTCCTTTAAGGCATCAAATTGAGAATTACCTTTTTCTTCTTTTTCACCTGCAAATTCTTCTTCAGAAAGAACGCGATATCCTTTACCTGAAGATGGAGCTTTTGCGTTTGGTGCTTTTGGCGAAAGTGGCACAGATGCACTAAGCAAATTAAAGATGTATTGATCAAGTTCAATTGTGTTGCCTTTAAATTCAATACAATCGTCATCATCTTCATTAGAAGATGCAAAATGTAATTCATCTACGCCTTTAATAATTGTTTCAAAATTTTGGAGTGTATATGAACATTGCAAAACAACCTTTGCTTTGATTGCAATTGTGACGTAAATGAATTCTTCAAATCTTTGTACTTTTACATCTGCATGGCAGTTTAAAACTTCCACAAGTGGAAAATGACACTTGAAAACTTCAGGATCAAAACTAACTTCTTCAGAAAGTTTTGCTTCTTTAGTGTATGGAAGTTTAAGAATGTCTAATTTCATTATTTTCTAAGCTCTGCACCAAACTTGGTTTCAAGTGCTTTAATGATTGATTGCTCAAGTGCAACAATATCATTTTCAGCAAGTGTTTTATTTGCATCATTTAGATACACTGAGAAAGCAAGTGAATAATGGCCTTCTTTAACGTGTTCACCATGATAAACATCGAATACTTCGACGTTTCTAATAACTTCTCTATTTACCTTGTAAACTTCATTAACTACTTCTTTAGAAGTAACTTCATTTCCAAGAACGACTGCGAAGTCACGTTTAACTGTTTGATATTTAGAAATTTGATTCATCTTAATAGCAGATGTTTTTGTTCCGAAAATAACACCTAAATCAGCTTCAAGAACAACAACATTTTCTCCTGATAAACCAAGTTCTTTTAATGTATTTGGATGAAGTTCACCAAGAACTGCTGCTGGTTTTCCATCAACCTTTAATAATGCAGATTTACCTGGATGGAACTCAGTTTCTTTGCATCTTTCAAGAACAGTTCTCTTTTCTTCTATATTATATGCGCGTAGTAAACCATCCAAGACACCTTTAAGGTGATAATAGCTATATGGTTCACCACTCATTGCACCTCTTCTTAAATCATTTCCAACGCATGCAATTGCAAGGTGAATATGTTTCTTTCCATCTGTAGTGAATAAATCACTAACTTCGAAGATTGCAACATTTTCATTACCGTGATTTAAGTTATATGAAAGTGTATTAAGTAAACTTGGAAGAACATTAGTTCTTAAGTACTCATGTTCATCGGTAAGTGGGTTTAAAATCTTGTATGCTTCACCCTTGTTAAGGATTGCGAAAGATTTAACTTCTTTTTCACGAACAAGTGAATAGCAAAGTGCTTCATCAATTCCTAAACCTCTTAAGTAGGAACGAACTGCACGTTTATTTTCAAGATCCTTTTCAAGGCCACCAATTGAGAGTTCAATTTCAGGAAGTTTTGATTCAATATTTTCAAAACCATTAATTCTAATAACTTCTTCTGAAAGGTCCGCCTCACCAGTGATGTCAATACGATGAGGTGGGATTTCACAAACTAATTTATCACCCTTTTCAGTGACTTTAATCCAAGCTGCTTCTAAAGAAACAACAATTGTTTCTTTGGAGAAGTTAGTGCCAAGTCTACCATTGATGTAATCAGCGCTTGATTCAATAATGACTGGTTTAACTTCTTTGTTTGAAACGTTCACTACTTCACCAATTTCTTTTGCTTCGCAAAGGTCAACTAAAAGTGAAGCAGTCATATCTTGAACGTACTTCCATTGTGATGGATTAATTCCTTTAACGAATCTTTGTGATGAATCAGAAACAAGCGCAAGTCTAATGGATGTTCTTCTTATAGAAGCGTAGTCAAAGTTAGCGGCTTCTACGACAACATTCTTTGTGTTTTCATCAACTGCACACTCTAGGCTTCCCATAACTCCACCAAGACACATAACTTTGCCGTTTGATGTAATGCAAAGATCACCTTTTTGAAGTTTATAAGTCTTTTCATCTAAGGCAACAAAATCGCCTTCTAAATCATCTCTAACAACAAGTTCTTGCGTTGCAAGCTTGTCCAAATCATACATATGAAGTGGCTGACCAGTTAAAAGCATAACATAGTTACCAATGTCAACAATATTGTTAATTGAACGAATGCCAGAGCTACGTAAAGCTTCCTTCATCCATTTTGGTGACTCACCAACTTTAATTCCTTTAACAACTCTTGCGGAGAATTGTGAACATTTTTCAGTGTTAATAGCGACTGGGAATTTAGAGACAAATGTTTCTTTTACTTTGTAATCTGGAAGATTTACTTCTCTTCCGAATAATGTTTTGATTTCTCTTGCAGCATTCAAAACTGAATACATATCTGGTCTATTTGCAAGAAGCTTAAGGTCTAAGATTGTATCGTCTAAACCAAGGTAACCCAAAACATCTTCATTACCAACTACTGCATCATTAGGAAGTTCTTCAATTCCTTTTTGTTGTGCTTCGCTTAGATACTTAGTATCTACACCAAGTTCAACTAAGGAACAAAGCATGCCATTTGAGACATGTCCTCTAACTTGACCGTTTCTAATTGTACCACCTTTAAGTTCACAGCCATCTAAAGCAACAATAACTTTAAGACCAGTTCTTACATTTGGAGCACCACAAACAATGTCTAATACTCCATACTTTGGACCAGCGTTTACTTTAGTAACGTGTAAGTGATCTGAGTTTTCCATGTTTTCACACATGATGACTTCACCCACTACAACTTTGGATGCGAATGCAACTTTCTCAATTGATTCAACTTCAACACCAGCGAAGGTTAATCTATGAGCAATTTCTTCTGGGGTTAATCC
>JAGHUR010000027.1 GCA_018064745.1 Candidatus Fiminaster equi | reverse complement strand
AGATTGGCATTAATAAGAAACTTTATGACCGCCGTATTGAATTGGGCTATTCACTTAAAGAAGCCTCAATTCGTTTAGACATTTCTAAATTCAAATTAAATAGAATTGAAAGCGGCTATAGTAAAATTAAAGACAAAAAGTTGCAAGAAAGATTTATACATAGATATAAACTAGAAAATAATTTCTTTGAATCATCAGAATTTGATTATCCAACTGCAACAGATGTTGGTGTCGAAGAAGAAATTTCCCAATCAAAGGCAGTTAAACTTTTTAGCAAACTTTGGTTCAAAATTGTTAGCTTAGTTTTGTCTCTTGGTTTCATTGCTTTAATGTCTGTTGGACTTTATAGATCTACAGAAGTTTCATACAAATCTTTTTATAGTGATAAGTACCTTGCTGCATACAATTATGCAGAAGAAAATGGTGATTTCCATCTTGCTATTGATTCAAGAACGTCTACGATGCTTCTTTGCAATTATATGGCAATTGAAAGTGATGATCCTGCATTAACAGATGGATTTGATAAAGCAACATTAAATTTCTTCACTAAATATGAAGACTATTTAGGTTTTGCATTCTTCAATTCTCATGCGGTGATTGACTTAAATGAAGTAACAGGTCTAGATTTTAAAGATTCAAGATACATTGATGCATATTTTGAATCAAGAATAACAGACGGAAATGAAAGACTACATTTTAGTGCTTATAGCGGACTTCAAAAAGTAGTTCATTTTTCCGCAGATTTTGATAGTTCAACTTTTGAGTTTAAATATAATTTAATTGAAACAAGAAACATTAATGGTGATTTTTCCAAAGAAAGCGGAGATTCATTTGTAGCATCTGTTTATAAAACAGTATTTGAAAATAAATATTATGCTTTTAAAGGTGCAGAGAATAGATTCTTTGAAAGAACAAATTCTATTTTGCATTACGAAAATTACCTTGAATTCAGCATCGATCAAATAAAAGGTATTAATGCTTCGAATTCTTTCTATGCAGCTTCTACAGCAATGACAGTCAGCGGAGTAGTTCTTGGAACAGTTTTCTTTGCATTGTTTGTTTTATCAATCATCATTACAACTGCATTTGGTAAAAAGGTAATGAAAGCCGTAACTGTTGAGGTTGATAATTCAGTTTCTAAACCAATAAGCGAAAGAAAATTTGTTGAGCTTCCAAAGAATAGATGGCCATCTCCAGTAATTCCGGAAGCAATAATAAGAATTGTTGCTTTCTGTTTAATGGTTATTGGTTCAATGTCTCTTTACTATATCTTTAATAGTATTATTAACGGAGACATTATTGGAACACTTGAAAGTTTACAATATAGAGCAACAGTTGCATCTTTTACAACACTTGGAATGATTCTTGTGTTCTTTATTAAGCTGGATATTATTCAAAACAAAAAGTCTACATTCATGCTTAATTTCATTTTGTTCTTTGCGGGCTTTGTTTTCTATGTCTTAACTTTGTTACTTAATTTAACAATGGCCTCATCGCCAGCATTTGAAAGATTTAAAGTAGTTCTAGATTTCTTACCAGGCAACATTGTTTGGGGTATCTTAGCATTTAACATGTTAACTTCTAATTTACTCAACAAGCCAAAATTCACTAACAATATTAAGAGAAACACAATTTTGTATAGACTTTCAGCCTTAATTCCACTTGGATATATGCTTGCATCTGCAATTATTCAAATTGGTAAGAAAGTTTGGGGTTGGAACCTTCCATTTGCAGTTTCTTCACTATTCTTTACTAAAGCACTTATTATTACATCATTTGCAATCCTTTATTGCTTAGTTATCTTCGTGTATAGAAGAATCATTAATCATAAATTTGGTAAGGAAAATGGTGATATTTATATTACCGGAAATAGATATCAATTTATTAAAAATGCATTAGTTTGTGGCGTTTTAGTAATCCTAGGATTACTTGATTTCCTCCTTGGAAAGAACGCAAATTGTGCAAAACTTGGATTTGGATCCAACACAGGTATCTTCTTCCTAATTCCTCTTGTTCTTCTTTATCACCCACACAAAGGCGCGCGTAATAAAAAATGGGATATGGTATTCAATATCGCCTATGGCTTCTCAATGTTAATAGGTATTGTCTGTATCCTCTCATCAATATCTGTTTACATTACATCGTTATAAACAAAAGAAAAATCTCACGCGTTATGTGTGAGATTTTCTTTTATTAATTTAACTTATTTCTTTAAATAATTGTATGATGGTCCTTTTGGTTGTGAAGGATGTTTAATTTCATCTTTCATCATCATAACTGCTTTGTATCCAAGATAGATTGCAACTAAGATGAGAAGTGCTCCACATAAGTATGATGGCCATCCAATGAATGATCTTCCTTCAAATGGTTTGAATGATGGGTATGCTTTTGAAGCAGAAGCTTCCATTGAGAAGAAGAGAATTGAAATTGTTAAGTTAATAAGTGATGCAAGAAGTACAAAGAATGAAGATTTCTTCCAGAAGCAGATAAGTGCAATTGCAATAACTGATAAGACAATAATAGCAATGCCTGATCCGACAACACTGCCGATTGTATTTCCTAATACATCTTTATATGTATTGAAGAAGAATTGATAACCACCTAAGTAGTGTAAATAACCATCTCCAACAATACCAAAGTGAGCAAATTGACCTGGGATTGCAAGAAGAATTGCACAAATCACAATTGCTCCGATAGATAGAACAGCTAATTTATTTTCTTTTAAGAATTTCATGCCGTTTTTCTCCTTTTCTAATTTCTTTAATGGTTGGGGCGACTGGGATCGAACCAGTGAAATGGCGAGTTCAGAGCCCGCTGCCTTACCGCTTGGCTACGCCCCAATGTAAAAGGTGGCGTAAATTGGTGCCCGGGACCGGACTTGAACCGGTATGAGTTATTCACTCGAGGGATTTTAAGTCCCTTGCGTCTACCAATTTCGCCACC
>JAGHUR010000029.1 GCA_018064745.1 Candidatus Fiminaster equi | reverse complement strand
AAGAAAGATGTCCCAGAATTCAAAGCTGGTGATACAGTCTCAGTTTCCGTCAGAATTACTGAAAATAACAAATCACGTATCCAAGTCTTCCAAGGCGTCGTTATCCAACGCCGCGGCTCCGGTGTCAGCGAAACCTTCACTGTAAGAAAAATTTCTTCAGGTGTCGGTGTTGAAAGAACTTTCCCAATCAATTCACCAGCAGTTGCTAAGATTGTTGTTGAAAAACACGGTAAGGTTCGTAGAAGCAGAATCTTCTATATTCGTAATCGTTCTGGCAAGGCCGCTCGTATTAAAGAAATTCTTTAATATTAGAAGCTTAGAAGAACCCGAGCAATCGGGTTTTTCTTTTTGCAATTTTTTAGGCATTTGAAACTATGTTTCTTGTAAGCTAAACAAGTTGTGCGTATAATAAACGTATGGACGAAAACGTAAGTAATGAAAAACCGATTAAAAATCGCAAAAGATTAAGCGTTCTTTTCAATGTGTTTATTGTTCTATTAAGCATTATTGCCTTAGCTATTGCGGGTGTTTTAATTTATCAAAAACGTTATTTATCACCATTCTGGGTAAATGGACAATCCATGTATCCAACTTTGAACAAGTATGCTACTAAACCTGATGGAACGCCTTTTGGTGTTACTGGTGGCGCTGCTTATGATGGATGCAAAAAACTAGATTATGGTGTTATGGATCCACACGAAAGTGCACTTAAGAAGATTAAACGTTTTGACATTGTTGTTTGTAAATACGATTTTGGTGATGAATATGACAAGATTAAAAGAGTTGTTGGCTTGCCTGGTGAAACTATTAAATTTGGACAAGGTAACAACAATGGTACTTTGTTTGTGAAAAACGGAGATCAATTCTTTGCTCAAGAACAACCAATTCCTAGTGAATATATAACTGCTGGAGATTATCCAACAAACGAAATTACACTTGGTTCAAATGAATATTACGTTTTAGGTGACAATAGAGCCCATTCAAGCGATAGCAGAAACAATGAACCTATTAAATTTGAATGGCTTGTTGGCAAAGTTGTTGCGCTTTGTGCTTATTGTGATCTTGGAACCTTATCTGATGGTTCGATTGGTCCTGTAAATATTCAACATTATTTCCCGAGGTTCTTATGAAACAGATACATTGGTTTCCAGGCCATATGAAAAAGGCCCAAAATGAAGTTCAAGACAAAATCAAGTTAGTTGATGTTATTGTCGAACTTTTGGATGCAAGAATTCCTCTTTCAAGCCGTAACCAAGTATTGTATAAATTAACAAAAGATAAGACCCGTCTAGTGGTTTTAACCAAAAAAGACCTAGCAGATACAACTTTAACTATGAAATGGATTGAGTATTTCCAAGCTCAAGGCTTTCAAGCTACATTTGCAGACTTAAATGATGAAAAAGATGTAAAGATGATTGTTCGTAAGGTAGAGGAACTTGGTTCTATTAAAAATGCTAAATACATTGCAAAAGGTATGAAACCTCAGCCAGTTAGAGCAATGATTCTTGGAATACCAAACGTTGGAAAGTCCACACTCATTAATAAAATTTCAGGTCGCAAGGCTGCATCCGTTGAGAATAAACCAGGCCATACTAAGGCTCAACAATGGATTAAAGTTTCAGAGAAATTTGAACTTTTAGACACACCGGGTATACTCCAACCAAGCTACCAGGATGGTAAAAATGCTATCAACTTAGCCCTCGTAGGATCAATGAATGAGAACATTCTTCCTAACGATGAACTCGCAACAATTGCATTTATTTACATGCTTCAAAACTACAAGAAGCAGTTAACTGATAGATTTAATTATTTAGATTTTAGCTCTAACGTTGAAGATAATTTTAAACTTATCGCAAGAAAGCGCGGTTATTTAACTAAGGGCGGTGAAGATATAGAGAAAGCCTATAAAGTCTTCCTTAATGAGCTTAAAAATGGAGTTTTAGGACCAGTTACATTTGAAAGAGTTGAGTAAGATGCTTGATTACCAAGAACAGTTCTATTCAGATAAAGTAAAACTTATCGTCGGAGTTGATGAAGCAGGACGCGGTCCTCTTGCTGGACCAGTTGTTGCTGCTGCATGTATTCTCCCGCGCGCATATATAAATAAAGAAATAAACGATTCAAAACAACTTAGCGAAAAGAAACGCGAAGAACTTTTTGAAATTATCAAAAAAGACGCAATAGCCTATGGTGTAGGTATTGTTTCAGCAGAAGTTATTGATGAAATTAACATTTATGAAGCTACTAAAAAAGCAATGACTGAAGCAATTAATAATTTAAAACATAAATATGATTTAATACTTACAGATGCTATGCCACTCAAAGGTTTTGATGTTGAAGTAGTTCCAATTATTAAAGGTGATGCTAAAGCTCTTCCTATTGCAGCAGCATCAATAATTGCAAAAGTTACTCGTGATCATATGCTTGATGAATTAGATAAAAAATATCCAGAATATGGGTTTAAAGATCATAAAGGTTATGGAACCCAAAAACACATGGAAGCCCTTAAGAAATTTGGACCAATAAAAGGCGTACATAGATTCACTTATAAGCCAGTTCAAAAAATTGAGCTTCAAGAGATGAACATTTTTGACATGTAAAAAAGAGACTTATTTATAAGTCTAAAAAATTTTTTCAGCGAAATCGGCAAATTCTCCTGTTATATCTAGTAGGAGAGTTTTTATGAAACCTAGAGAAATTTTAATTTATTATGCCATTATTCATGAAGGAAAATGGAACGAAATTTATGAGGCTTTATTAGCAAAAGAAGAGATTGATGAAGCCAAAGCAAAACGTATTATTGCGAACCCAAAATCTAAAGTTGTCACAATGTTAGATGATGATTATCCTCAACAACTTAAATTTATACGAAAGCCACCTTTTGTGCTTTTTTATCACGGAGACCTTTCAATAATAAAGGATAAGTACAAGGCAGTATCAGTAGTGGGATCGCGAGATTATACCGAATATGGCGAAATCGTTACTAATTATTTTGTAAAACATTTATGTAAAGAATTAGTCATTGTATCAGGTATGGCACGTGGTATTGATGGTATTGCGCATAGGGCGTGTATTGCGAATGGTGGTAAGACCGTAGCAGTTTTAGGCTGTGGAATTAATGTTTGTTATCCACCTAAGAACTTAGATATTTATGATGAAGTAAGGAAAAACCACCTGGTTCTTTCTGAATATCCAAATCTTACACAACCAAATCCACTTAATTTTCCAGTTAGAAACAGAATCATTGCAGCGTTATCTAATTGCTTATTGGTTACAGAAGGCGAAAGAAACTCAGGCACGTCTATAACCGCGCATTTAACTTTAGAAGATGGTGGAAATGTGTGTTGTGTGCCTACTAAAATAGGTCAGAATTCAGTTTGTAATCACCTTATTGCAAATGGTGCATGTCTTGTTGAAACTCCAGATGATGTCTACTACGAAATGGATTATCACAAGAATGAAACTGCTTTCTAAAAAAGATTAAAATTTTGTTAAAGAATATAACTATATCTTTAATATATATAAAAGGAAAATTAGGCTTTGACTTATGAGTTTGAAATGCCTATATTATATGGACTTATGAAGTTAGTTATTGTCGAGTCTCCAAATAAATGTCACACCATCTCCCGTTACTTAGGAGAAGGCTATGAAGTTCTTGCGACTATTGGTCACTTAAGAGACCTTTCCACTAGTGGAAAAGGCGGTTTTGGCGTTGATATTGAGAACGATTTTAAACCTACATATGTTGTTTCTAGTTCAAAAAGAGCAACTGTATATGAATTAAAAGAAGCTGCGCGTAAAGCAGACGACATCTATCTTGCAACCGACCCTGACCGTGAAGGAGAAGCAATCGCTTGGCATCTAACCCAAATTTTAGGTTTGGATCCAAAGACAACTAAGCGTTTAGAGTTCCACGAAATTACTAGAGTTTCAATCAATGCTGCTATCAAAAAACCAAGAGTAATTGATATGAATCTTGTGGAATCACAAGAAACAAGAAGAATTATGGATAGAATTATTGGATTTAGACTTTCCAATATTATCCAAAAAAAGATTAAATCTCCATCTGCTGGTAGAGTTCAATCTGCAACACTCAAATTAATCTGTGATCACGACCAAGAAATTGCTGATTTTAAACCAGAACCATACTGGACATTATCATTAGAATTAAAGAAAAATAATGCAAAAATTGCTGCTAACTTTGCATCTTTCGGTGATGTAAAGAAAATTGAAGATGAAAAGACAAATTCTGACATACTTTCTAAATTAAACGGAATGGCTAAAGTCGTTTCAATTAAAAAGTCTGTTAGAACAACCGAATCAAAACCAGCATTTACTACCTCAACTCTTCAACAAGAAGCATTCAATACATACAAATTTTCAACAAAGAAGACTTCTAGTCTTGCTCAACAATTATATGAAGGTGTTCAAATCAAAGGTGAACACACAGGTTTAATCACATATATCCGTACAGATTCAACCTATTTATCAGATACATTTGTCGAAAGAGCAGAAGTTTATATTGCTAAGAAATTTGGCCCAGAATACTGTGGTAAACGTAAAGTCGTCGCAGTGGCTGGTGCACAAAACGCACATGAAGCTATTAGACCAACTTCAAATCATACAACTCCTGAATCAGTTCGCGCATACCTTACGCCTGATCAATATAAGTTATATAAATTGATTTATGAGAGAGCCGTTGGCTCACTCATGGCTCCTAAAAAAGAAAGCGTTCAAGTAGTTACATTTGATGCTAATGGAGTTACATTTAAGGCTGAAGCTGCACAAGTTGTTTTTGATGGTTACACCCGACTCGGGTCAAATGAAAAGGAAGATAACTATCGTTTCCCAGACTTAAAAGAAGGTGAAGAAGTCAAAATTAACAAAGTTAATAATGAACAAAAAATGACTGAAGCACCAGCACCTTACACTGAAGCTAAAATTGTTAAACTTATGGAAGACAAAAAGATTGGTCGTCCATCAACTTATGCTTCAACAATTGCTACATTACTTAAAAGAGAATATGTTGCATCTAAATCTGGTTCATTAACATCAACTGAACAAGGTCAAAGAACAACATTAGTTCTTAATAAATACTTCCCAGACTTTGTTGCTGTTAAATACACAGCTCAAATGGAAGAAAAACTTGACCAAATTCAAGAAGGCGAAGTTTCAAGAACAGAAGCATTAACTGAATTCTATTATCCATTTATTAAATCTGTTGAAGAAGCTTCAAACAAAATGTATAAGGACGATGATGAACCAACAGGTCGTACATGTCCTGTATGTGGCGCACCTCTTGTTTACAAGAAATCTAAATACGGAAACTTCATTGGATGTTCTAACTTCCCAACCTGCAAGTACAGAGAAAAAGAGGAAGAAGAACTCGAGTATACAGGTGAGATGTGTCCAAAATGTGGCAAGCCTCTCGTCTACAGAGTTGGAAAAAAGAATAAAAAGTTCATTGCATGTTCTGGTTATCCAGAATGTGATTATGTTAAAAAGGAAGAATCCGATCTTAATGTAGTGAAGAAATGTCCTGAATGTGGTGGAGATTTAGTTATTAGAGGCCGCGGAAAGAAAAAGTTCTTAGGTTGCACTAACTATCCAAAATGTCATCACATTGAAAAATTAGACAATTAAGTAAGCCAAGCGCTTACTTTTTTGTTATAATATTTCGCATGAAGAAAATTAATGTTGTTGGTGGTGGACTTGCAGGCGTAGAAGCTTGTTATTTTTTCTTGAAAAGAGGCTATGAAGTTCATCTTTATGAGAAACGTCCAAAGGTAATGACGCCAGCGCATGTGACTGGTAATTTTGGAGAACTAGTTTGCTCTAATTCTTTAAAGTCAAATAAGCTTGATAATGCATGTGGTTTGCTCAAGGAAGAGATGCGACACATGGACTCTTTAACCATGAAAGTTGCAGCTGAAACATCAGTGCCTTCCGGAAACGCATTAAGTGTAGATCGTGAGGCTTTTTCAGCAAAAATCACGCAAATTCTCAAGGATTTTCCAAATTTAGTTATTCATGAAGAAGATGTTTCAGACTTCTTAAAAGGACCTACAATTATTGCAACTGGCCCGCTTACGTCTGACGCATTATCAAAGAAACTTGCAGAGACAATTGGACAAGATTCATTGTTCTTTTTTGATGCTTCTGCACCTATTGTTATGAAGGACTCAATTGATATGAACATCGCCTATAAAAAGTCGCGTTATGACCAAGGCGATGATAGCTACATAAATTGTCCATTTTCAGTGGAACAATACGATAAGTTTTATGATGAACTCATTCATGCTGAAGTAGCAATGCTCCATGATTTTGATAAGAACTATTTCGAGGGCTGTATGCCAATTGAAGTAATGGCAAAACGCGGCAAAGAAACTCTTCGATTTGGTCCAATGAAACCAAAAGGATTACAAGTTGAGGGAAGAGAAAAATTCCATGCTGTAATCCAACTTAGACAAGACAATTTAAATGGTGATTTATATAACATTGTTGGTTTCCAAACTAACTTAACTTATCCTGAACAAAAACGAGTGTTCAGAATGATTCCGGGTTTGGAAAATGCCCATTTCGTACGATACGGGTTGATGCATCGCAACACTTATGTGTGCTCACCTATCGCACTTAACGCAGACTTTTCGCTTAAGAAAATGAACGATACTTTCCTAGCTGGACAGCTAATTGGAGTAGAGGGTTATGTTGAGTCTGCTGCTATGGGCATTTTAGCGGCGATTTTTGTATTCCAAAAATTGGAAAACTTAGAAATGCAAAAACCACCTTTAGAAAGCATCATTGGTTCACTTTATAACTATGTTATTAATGGAAATCCAGAGACTTTTCAACCAATGAATGCTAACTTTGGAATCTTATATAATTCAAATAAACATAACCGAGATGAATCAATAAATAAATCTTTAGATTTAATTGATAAATATTGGAGTACGATAAATGAAGGAAATTGATTTATTTATTGAACATCTCCAATATGATTTGAATTATTCGAAACAAACTATCAAGTCATATCAAAATGACGTTGAAAGTTTTCTTTTCTTTATATTTAACCAAGGTATTAGTCTTGATGATGTTGATACTCAAATTATTAGAAACTATTTATCTAACGAAATCCAAAACGGTAAATCTAAGACAACCTGTTGCAGAAGAATAGCTTGTCTTAGACACTTTTTCGATTTCTTATTAGATAAAGGATTTATACATGAGAATTGTTTCTTATTTATAACTGCACCAAAGAAAGAAATTAGATACCCAGAAGTTTTATATATCGAACAAGTTGAAACTTTGTTTAACCGAAATAGACTTAGAACAGATGAGTTAAAAGAACGTGATCAAGCCATTATTGAACTTCTTTATGCTTCAGGTCTTCGTGTAAGCGAACTTGTCAACGTAAAAGTGTCTGATATGGACATTAGAAATAGAACGATTAGAGTTCTTGGCAAAGGTAGAAAAGAACGCATTGTAATGTTTTCTAAATCATGCCAAGAAACTCTAATAGACTATTTAAAAAATAGTCGTGAAATATTATTAAGAAGAAATAAAAGCGATTTTTCGCTTGATTATCTCTTCTTAAATACGTTTGGAAGACAGCTTACCACAAGAGGTGTTCAATACATTCTTGAAGACATTCAAAACAAGACTGGATGTCACTATGGACTACATCCACATACGCTTAGACATACATTTGCAACACACTTACTCGAGGGTGGCGCGGATTTACGTGTAATTCAAGAGCTTTTAGGTCATGAATCAATCAACACAACTCAAATTTATACTCACGTTACTGAAGAAGCGATGAAAGCTCAATTTAATATGTCTCATCCACGTGCTAAAAAGCACGGAAATGATGACTAATTTCGCATAGTTTATAAAAACTATTTGAGTTATAAGTATTAGAGTGGTATGATACTATCACTCTTTTTCTTTAAGAGAAAGAGAAATACACACACCATGAATTCAATTTCCGAGTCCGGTGACCACGGGGTCGTATTCCGGGGAGATTGTTAGAAATGGTGGAGGCAAAAACGAATGGAGGCATTTAATATGTCAGAAGAAAAGAAAGTCGAAGCTCAAGCACCAGTCGCTGATGCAAAAGCAGAGAACGTCATGGAAATGGTAATGCATGACGAAAACGCACCAATCATTACCGTCAGAAAATTACTCGAAGGTGGAGTTCACTTTGGACATCACACCAGAAAATGGAATCCAAAAATGGGCAAGTACATTTACGGTGCTCGTAACGGAATCTATTTAATTGACTTAGTCAAATCCGCAGCATGCATCTCAGAAGCATACCTTGCATTAAAGAAAATTGTTGATGAAAACGGAAAAGTCTTATTTGTTGGTATCAAACCACAAGCAAAAGAACTTGTTGAAGCACAAGCTTTAAGATCCGGTTCATTCTACATTACAAACCGTTGGTTAGGTGGAACCTTAACTAACTTCAAGACAATTCAATCAAGAATTCGTCGTTTAAAAGAACTCGAAACCATGGAAATCGATGGTTCATACGATCGTTTACCAAAGAAGGAAGTCGCTCTTTTAAAGAAAGAATGCGAAAAACTCTCAAAGAACCTTTCTGGTATTAAAGAAATGAGAAAGATTCCTAACGCAGTTGTCGTTTGTGATCCAATGCTTGAACACAACGCAGTTGCAGAAGCAAAGAAACTTGGTATTCCAGTATTCGGTATCTGTGATACCAACTCAGATCCAGACAGAGTTGACTTTGTTATTCCAGGAAACGATGACGCACTTCGTTCACTCAAGGTTTTAGTTACAGTCTTAGCAGACGCAGTTGTCGAAGCAAAAGGTGGTATCACCGAAGTTGCATATACTAAAGATGAATTAGAAGAAGCAACAATGAAAGACGCTGTCCGTTTAGCAGACAAAGAAAATGCTGAAAGAATCGCAGCAATTCGTAAAGCTCGTGCTGAAAAGCAAGAAAAATTCGAAAAGATGCAAGCTTTCAGAAAACAAAGAGAAGAAGCAAAAGCTGCTAAAGCAGAAGCACCAAAAGCAGAAGCACCAGCAGAAGAAAAAGCTGAAGTAAAAGAAGAAAAACCAGCTGAAGAAAAGAAAGCTCCAGCAAAAAAGGCTCCAGCCAAAAAAGCTCCAGCTAAGAAAGCTGAGGAAAAATAATTATGCCAAGCATGATTGAACTCATTAAAGAATTGCGTGACCGCACAGGCGCAGGCATGATGGACTGCAAAAAAGCTCTTGAAGCTACAGGTTCAGATGTCGAAAAGGCAATTGACTGGTTACGTGAAAAAGGAATTGCAAAAGCACAAGCAAAATCATCAAGAATCGCTGCAGAAGGTTTAGCAGGCGTTGTTGTTGATGGTGATAAAGCAATTATCCTTGAAGTCAACTGTGAAACCGACTTTGTTGCCAAAGGCGACAAATTCCATCAACTTGTTGATGATGCTGCAAAAGCAACTTTAGCAGGTGGTTATGCATCAATTGAAGATGCAAAAGTTGGCTGTGCACAATTATTCACAGATGCAACAGTTTCAATGGGCGAAAAACTTGATTACCGTCGCTTTGAATTAGTTTCAAAAGCAGCAGGTAATGGTTTTGGTTCCTACATCCACATGGGTGGAAAAATTGCAACTTTAGTTGTTCTTGAAAAAGATGATGCAGAACTTGCAAAAGGTCTTGCAATGCACATTGCTGCCAATGCTCCAAAATATGTCATTGACAGTGAAATTCCAGCAGATGTTATTGCTCATGAAAAAGCAATCGCTATGGAAAATATGAAAGCAGATCCAAAGATGGCTGGTAAACCAGAAGCCATGTTAAATGGTATTTGCGAAGGAAAAGTTAAGAAATTACTTTCCGAATCAGTCTTAGCCGCACAAGTTTACTTACTTGATGGTGAAAAGACAGTTGCTAACGTCCTTAAGGAAAAAGGCAACAACGTTATTAAATTCATTCGTTTCGCTGTAGGCGAAGGAATTGAAAAACGTAAAGATGACTTTGCTGCTGAAGTAATGTCACAAATGAAATAATTTGAAAGGAGCCTTATGTATTCAAGAATCTTAGTTAAACTCTCTGGCGAATCACTTGCCGGAAAAGGTAAAGAAGGAATCATTGAAAGTGAGGCTCTTTTAAATTCTGCAAAAGTAGTTAAAGCTATTGCTGACAAAGGAATTCAAGTTACAGTAGTTATTGGAGCAGGCAATATTTGCCGTGGCTCAGTAATTGAAAAAACTGGAATTGACCGTGTTAGTGGTGACTACATGGGAATGCTTGGCACAGTTATAAACTGCATTGCCCTTAAAGAGGCTCTAGTTAAACTTGGACAAAAAGCTGTTGTTTTATCAGCAGTTGATGTTACATTTACCGAAAAGTATTCCCCTGAACTTGCAGACAAATATTTAAAAGAAAATTATGTTGTAATGTTTGGCGCTGGAACAGGTAAACCATTCTTTACAACGGATACATGCGCAACACTTAGGGCTATTGAAATTGGTGCAAATGCTATTTTAATAGCAAAGAATGGTGTTGACGGTATTTATTCAGACGATCCAAGATTCAACAAAGACGCAAAAATGTATAAAGAAATCAAGTGCTCTGAAATCATCGCAAAAGATCTCAAAGTAATGGATTTAACTGCTGTCGAAATGTTGAAAGATAAAGACATTGATGTTCGTGTATTTAATGCTTCAAAACCTGAGAATTTCTTAAAAGCTGCTGGTGGTGAAGATATTGGCACAACCATCAAGAAAGGATAATCAAAATGGACCCAATTGCATTAGAAGCAAAGGAAAGCATGTCAAGGACAATTGTTGCTTTCCAAAATGAACTTACAACATTAAGAACTGGAAGAGCAACACCAGCTATGTTAGATAGAGTTGAATGTGAATATTACGGTGACAAAATTGCTGTTAATCAAATCTCATCAATCTCATCTCCAGAGCCACGTCAATTACTTGTCAAACCATATGATAAAGGAGACGTTAAAGCAATCTGTGCTGCTATTGCAGCAGCTAACCTTGGAGTTAATCCAATTAACGAAGGTGATTGCATCAGAATTACAATTGCTCCTCTTACTGAGGATTCACGTCGTGACTTAGTTAAAAAAGCTAAGGCTATAAGTGAAGATAGCAAGGTTGCAATTCGTAACATCAGACGTGACTTCATTGATCTTGTAAAAGCAAGCGATGATATGACTGAAGACCTTCAAAAACGTGTTCAAGAAGAAATTGAAAACGTCACAAAAGATTCAGTTAGTGAAATCGAATCAATTCTTGCCAAAAAAGAATCAGAAATCATGGCAATATAAGAGAGGCTAATGCTTCTCTTTTCTTTTTATAAGAATCCATCACATTATTTTGCTTATACGCTTGCAAGATTTTTAAGTGCACGTGTATAATATACGCACTATGAAAAACGAGATTACTTTAAATAAGCCAATCAAACACGTTGCAATCATTATGGATGGTAATGGTAGATGGGCCAAGAAAAGAGGACTTCCAAGGACCTTAGGTCATAAGGAAGCCTGCAATAGAATCGTTGAAATTTTCGACTACTGTGTTGATTATGATATTAAAGTAGTTTCGTTTTATGCATTCTCAACCGAAAACTGGAAGAGACCAAAATCTGAAATTAAGTTTTTGTTCCAATATCTAGAAATCTTTTTCAAACGCGAAATTGATAAGATTATGAAAGACGGAACAAGGATTATTGTCTCTGGTGATATTTCAAAATTGCCGCCGAAAACCAGGAAAACTACTGAAGAAGCTATTGAAAAGACAAAGAACAACAAGAACTATGTGATGAATATTTGTCTCAACTATGGTGGAAAAGAAGAACTTACTCGTGCCGCTAAATTAATTGCAGAAGAAGTAAAAGAAGGAAAACTTGCACTTGAAGATATCAATGAACAAGTTATGGAAAACCATCTTTATACCGCAGGACTTCCTAATGTTGACTTAATGATTAGGACAAGCGGTGAAGTTAGGACATCAAACTTCTTACCATGGCAAATAGCTTATGCAGAATATGTGTTCACACCGGTTTTATTCCCAGATTTCAAAAGAAAAGAATTTGTTGATTGTTTAATCGAATTTAATAAGCGTAATAGAAGATATGGAGGGCTAGACAATGAAAAAGATAACAAATGATATTAGCAGTTCAGCTAAAAAATCTATGATAACTAGAATCATTACTGCGATTGCTTTAGCAATTGTCTGCATTCCATGCCTTGTTTTAGGATCCTGGTGGTTCTTTGGATTAACAGTTTTAGTCACCTTTATTGGAGCATTTGAAATTGTTAAGGCCTCAAGTTTAAAAGGTTTAATTAAAATACTAATTTATTTCATTACGATCGTTTTTGCTTTAGCAATTATTTATTACTCTTTATATAAGAATAACAGTACAGCATTGCAAGAGATGGGAAGCCAGGCTTTTACTAAATTCCAGTACACAAAAGATGACTTCTTGGTTAAATCATTCTCAGAAATCGATGTTTCAGCCATGTTAATCACATTTATGTGTGCTGTTTACTTTATGATTTCATTTGCTGCAGAACCATTCAATATTGCTTATGTTTTCTACTTTATTTCAATGATTATCGTTCTTGCGATTGGTGTTAAATCATTACTGTTTTTGCGTTATTCGCCATTTAAATACTTTGATGAATCGTTACCGACGACAGAAAAATCTCTCCTGTTAACGAATTTCTTTAAGTATGGACAATCAATGTTCCTGTTACTATACGTTATTATTGGTACAATAATGAATGATATGGGTGCTTATTTCGTTGGTTTATTATTTGGTAAACACAAAATGAACGAGCGCATTTCACCTAAGAAAACTTGGGAAGGTTTCGTTGGTGGTGTTGTATTTAGCTTAATTAGCTCAATCACATTTGCACTTATTGTTGCGGCATTAGGCAAACCAATTTTACCAATCTTTGATTTATCACATCTTTACTTTGTAATTATCATTTCTGTTCTTTTACCACTCGTTGCTGATATTGGAGACTTCGTTTTCTCCTCAGTTAAGAGATCGTTTGGTGTAAAAGACTTCTCACAATTACTTCCAGGCCATGGCGGTGTTCTTGATAGGATTGACTCTTTAATCTTTGCTGGAGCCCTTGTTTCTGGATTAATTATTTTTATTGATAGAGTTCTTGGCGGTCTTGGTGGAGCATTATAATGGATCAAATTAAGAAAGTTCTGTTACTTGGAGCTTCTGGATCTATTGGTGGCCAAACCATTGATATTATCGACGAAGCTAATGGTAAGTTTGTGCTTACTGCTTTTTCAGTTGGGAATAACTGGGAAAAAGCTAAAGAACTTCTTGAAAGATTTAAAACTGTAAAGCACGTATACGTTAAAAGCTTTAAACACGCTTTAAAATTGCATAAGCTATTCCCACACGTCAAATTCTACTTTGGCAAGCATGGATTAGCCTCAATAACACGCAGAGTTAATTATGACATATGCGTTGATGCATTAGTTGGTTTTGTGGGATTAGAACCTGCTGTTATAGCTTTAAAACGCAATAGAGTGCTATGTTTAGCTAATAAAGAAGCACTTGTTGCGGGCGGAACAATAATTAACGATTTGTTATCAAAAGGAAAAGGAAAGCTATTCCCAATCGATTCTGAACATGTTGCTTTAGCTAAATGCTTAGCCAATTGTGATTCAAAAGATGTTAAACGCTTAATCATTACTGCATCAGGTGGTGCTTTAAGAAATGTTCCTCTTGATAAACTTAATGATGTTAAAGCTGAAGAAGCCTTAAAACATCCAACATGGAAAATGGGCAATAAAATTACAATTGATTGCGCAACTATGATGAATAAAGGCTTCGAGATTATTGAAGCTTACTACTTATATGGCTATCCATTAGACAAAATCACAGTTCAAATGCATGATGAGTCATTAGTGCACTCCGCTGTTGAATTAAATGACGGAACTTTGATTGTTGATTATGGAAAACCTGATATGCATAACCCAATTAGATGGGCTCTATATGAAGGCAAATGCGAATATGAGGTACTAAAACTCAAATCTTTTAGTGAACTTAAGGATTGTCACTTCCATGATTATGACCCAGTTAGATATCCATGCACTGAAATTGCAAAACAT
Organism: Candidatus Fiminaster equi; assembly: GCA_018064745.1. Lineage (GTDB taxonomy): Bacteria > Bacillota_I > Bacilli_A > RFN20 > CAG-826 > Fiminaster > Fiminaster equi. The sequence continues at coordinate 6,221 of JAGHUR010000029.1, read as the reverse complement.
TCTTTGTTGGAAGGAGCATCTAAAATGATTGCTTTGAATGCTTCCAATGAAGTTTTAGTGCATAAATATTTGAACAACGAAATTAACTTTTTAGATATTGCAAAGAATGTTGAAATAGCGGTTAATAACACGAAAATTAATACCCATCCTACACTTAGACAGGTGAAAAGTATTGATAAACGTGTTAGAAAGGCAGTGGAATAATGGCCTGGTGGGAGTGGATACTTTCTATCTTATTGTTCATTGTTTCACTTGGTGCATTAATCACCATTCATGAAGCTGGACACTTATCAATGGCAAAACTTTTTAAAGTATATTGTCATGAATTTTCCATTGGTTTTGGTCCAAAGCTATTAAAAGTTAGAAAAAAAGGACATGAAACATACTTCTCTATCAGGGCAATCCCATTAGGTGGATACGTTTCAATGTATGGCGAAGGCGCAGAAGAGTTGCCTGAGTTTAAAGATGTTCCACCAGAGCGTTCGTTAGAAGGTGTTAAGAAGTGGAAAAAAGCAATAATAGTACTAGCTGGTGTCATTTTAAATGCTGTTTTAGCTTTAATCTTAATTCTTATTTCTAATTTGTGTTTCCCTGTAAATAGCCACACTGTTAGTACAGTTATTAGCGAAAATTCTATTGCAGCACAAGCTGGTGTTAAAACTAATGATAGACTTAATTTCATCTATCCTTCTAAATGTTTGAATGATAATGGAATTTCCCCAATTACATATGACTTTACTACCGATGATAAAATCATTCACGCTGGAAGCTTTTTCATTGTTGATAACTCAATTGAAATGATTCCAGAAGGATCAACAGGAGTTCTTCCTCAACATTATGCATTAATTTTTATGTTTAATGGCGATAAAGATTCTTCAAGCTTTAGTGAATGCATTAAGCTCATTCCAGCAGTTAATAAAGACGGGGTTAGAAATAATAAGTATTTGATGGCTAATGAATACTATAGTACATGGATTGATGAGAAAGACAGTCCGGAATATTATCCAGATTTTACTTCACAAGTGTATGTTCCTGGTGAAAAGACAGAATTTGATACTCATTTAAGCTTTAGAGGCTCTGATAATTTAGCTTTTACTAAAGAGTTTCATATGAAAACAGTTGCTGATGGAAATAAATATAAGTGGATTGATTTAGGAATATCGTTCCCAATAGTTAAGGAATGGTTACCTGTTGGTGAAAGATTTAAAAATACATTCATCCAGTATGGAGATGCTGCTACGGCTGTATTTAGAGGTTTAGGCGTATTGTTTACTGGCGGAATTAGAAATATGTCTGGTATTGTTGGAATTTTTGAGACAAGTGCCTCCTTATTAACTAATTATACATTTGCTACCTATTTATATTTCTGGGGCATGATATCAGTTAACTTAGCAATATTTAACTTATTACCGTTCCCGGGACTTGATGGTTGGCAATTGCTTGTTACAGCTATTGAAGGTATTTCTAAAAAGAAAATACCAAACAAGTTCAAACAAACAATGTCATTGATTGGATTAGGCTTATTATTCTTGTTAATGATTGCGATAGTTGTATTAGATGTTATGAGAATTGCGGGGGTGTAAAAAATGAATGATAAAATGACTAGATTTCTGACTTCAATCAAGCTCGAAAACCTTGATCGTTTTGACATGGATTTTGACCTTGTTGCCCGCAATCAATATAACCGCGAACAAGTCGATATGCTTATCGTTAAAGAAACACCTTGGGAGTATGAACTTTTAGAGGAATTTTTAGACGCACTTCAAACAATTCAATATCCGTATTCAATGAAGTTTTCTTATCTTAAAAAACCTCATGCTGGAGATGCTACAAAACTCTTCGGAGATTGGCATTATAGACACAATAGATTTAATTCAAATTTAAAGATTTTTGGCATTAATAAAACAATCACAATTTATTATGAAGATGAAGAGCAAAAAGCCAAAAATGCAAATACAATAAAAGACTTCAAACAGTTCCTTGAATTCATTGGATATAATTTTGAAATAATCGAGAAAATGGTGGAAAATACCCCTGAAAACCCTAATATTTCTAGAGATCCAGTAGAAGAAAAAACTGAAATGACAGCAGATGAAGAGGATGCAATTAAGGCATTTAAATCTACTCTTTCTGAAATGCGCCATGACATGGAAAAGAAGACAAAAAATCAATCTTGGAAAGATAAAATTCCATATAAGAAAATTAATGATATTTCTGAGATAAATGAAGACTCTGCAAACGTTGATGTTGAAGGCCAACTTTATGGTATTGATAAACCAAAAATTATTCGTTCCGGTTTAACAATGCTTAATTGCGGAATTGGCAAAGGCGATAACGCAATTCAAATCAAAATTTTAGAGAATGAACACATGAGTTCTGACTTCATTGAAGGACTTAAAAATGGTACTTGGGTTAGAATACTTGGATATGTTTCTAGAGACCAATACAAAAACACTCTCACAATTGACGTTCGAGCACTCACTGAAATTGAGGGTCCAGAGTTAAGAAAAGATGAAGAAGAAAATAAACGTGTTGAATTGCATGTTCATACAAAAATGTCTGCAATGGATGGACTTACTACCATTGAAGATTACATAAAATTAGCTAAGAGCATGGGCCATAAAGCTATTGGCGTTACCGATCACGGTGTTGTTCAATCATTCCCAAATGCTCAAAAAGCAGCCGAAAAAGCAGGCTTAAAGGTTCTTTACGGTTGCGAGTTCTATATGGTTAATGACGAACTTCCATTTGCCTTAAACCCTGTAGATATTCCGCTTAATAAAGCTACGTACGTTGTATTCGACTTAGAAACAACTGGTCTTTCAACTAGATATGATTCCATTACTGAATTTGGTGGTATTCGCTTTGAAAATGGCCGTGTAGTTAAAACATTGGACCTTCTTATCAATCCTGGAAGACCAATTCCACAAAAGATCGTTGAAAAGACACACATTACAAATGAAATGGTTGCTGATAAGCCACATATCGAGGACGTCATTGACCAAATCCTTGAATTTATGGATGGTGCAATCATTGTTTCGCACAACATTACATTCGACTACGGATTCTTGAAAGAAATTATGAAAAAACTCGGTAGAGGTGATTTTGTTAAACCTGCTATTGATACGCTTTCATTATCCCGTTATATGTTCCCTGATGCCACAGCACATAGATTAGGTAACCTTTCTAAACACTTAGGAATGGATATTTATGATGATGAGTCTGCTCACCGTGCTGATTACGACGCATCTATCCTTAATGATGTATGGCTAGCAATGCTTGCAAGACTTACAAAAACAAACGAAAACTTAAAGCATAGCGATTTAGCAAAAATTAAAACTACAAATGCTATGTTAAAGCACATGCGCGCATCTCATATCAATGTATTTGCTAAAAATGAGCAAGGTGTTAAAACTATTTTTAAACTTGTTTCGCTTTCACACGTTAACTATTTAGCAGATGTTCCTAAAGTACCAAAACGTGAGATTGCAAATTATAGAGAAAACGTGCTTTTAGGTTCGGCATGTCAAAATTCTGATGTATTTGAAATTGAAATGACAAGATCAAAGGAAGATTTGCTACAAGCTATGTCTTTCTATGATTTTATTGAAGTTCAACCTCCTGAGAACTACATAAATCTCGTTAATAGGGGAGTAATTGATTCAATTGATACTGTAAAAGCTTATATTACTGACATTGTTGAATGCGCTCAATCAATAGGAAAAATAGTTGTTGCAACAGGCGACGTTCACTATGCAAACCCTGAAGACAAGATTTCGAGAGATATTTATATTGCAGCTAAGGCTGTTGGTGGTAAATTTCACCCACTTCATATGAGAGATCCTCAAATTGAAAATCCAAATCAACATTTCAGAACTACACGTGAAATGCTTGATGCTTTCAGTTTCTTAGGTGAAGAGAAGGCATATGAGATTGTTGTCACTAACTCTAATAAGATTGCTGACATGATGGAAGAAATGAAACCAATTCATGAAGATCTTTGCAAACCAGAAATTCCTGATTCAGATAAGATGCTTACCAAAGCTTGCTTTGATAAGGCACACGAACTTTATGGTGAAAACATACCGCAAGATATTGTTGATAGATTAAATAGAGAGCTTGAAGGTATTAATGGTAACGGTTATTCAGTTACTTATTACATTGCACACGAAATTATTAAGAGAGCTAATGAAAATGGCTACATGGTTGGTTCACGTGGCTCCGTTGGTTCATCTTTAGCAGCTCACTTATACGGAATTACTGAAGTTAACCCGCTTGCACCTCACTATAGATGTCCAAAGTGCAAACATTTTGAATATTCAGATGATCCTAACTGTTTCTCTGGTTCAGATTTGCCAGAAAAGAAATGCCCAGTCTGTGGTGAACCTATGGTTCATGATGGACAAGAAATTCCATTCGAAACATTCTTAGGCTTCCACGCTGAAAAAGTTCCAGATATCGACCTTAACTTCCCAAGCGATTATCAAGCAAAAGCACATGAATCCACAAAAGATATTTTCGGTGCTGCAAATGTCTATCGTGCCGGAACAATCGGTACCGTTGCTGATAAAACAGCTTTCGGTTACGTTAAAAACTACTTTGAAACTAAACTCGGAACACTTGATACTTCAAGCATTCCAACTGAAAGAATTGCTTACATGGCATCACATTGTACAGATGTTAAACGTACAACAGGACAGCACCCAGGCGGTATCGTTGTTCTTCCAAAGGGTAGAGAAATCGAAGAATTTACTCCAATTCAATATCCTGCAGACGATAAGGAATCAGATTGGTTAACAACACATCTTGATTATCACGCTGCACTTGATGCTCAATTATTAAAACTTGACCTATTAGGCCACGTTGACCCACTTGCATTACGTTTAATGTCGCTTTTAACTGGGGTTGATGTTAAGACAATTCCTCTTAATGATCCAAAAGTTATCTCATTGTTTACATCTACAAAGGCTTTGAAGCTTGATGAAAACTATCTTAAATCAAAAACAGGTTCATCCGGTCTTCCAGAATACGGTACTGATGTATGTAGTGATATTTTAGTTAAGGCAAAACCAAAAACATTTGCTGACGTTGTCGCAATTGCTGGTCTTGCTCACGGTACAAACGTTTGGCAACATAACCAAGAAGGATTAATTAAAGAAGGCATTATGACACTTCATGATTGTATTGCTGCTCGTGATGACATTATGCGCTATTTAATTGCACATGGTGTTCCTTCTGACGTTGCATTTGATACTATGGAAAAGGTTCGTAAAGGTAAGAAAATACCTGAAAAGCACCTACCTGTGTTGCGTGAACATAATATTCCTGAGTATTACATTAACGCTTGTAATAAGATTAAATACCTTTATCCAAAAGCCCACGCTGTTGCCTATGCTACAATGGCTGTTCGTGTTGGATATTTCAAGGTTTATTACCCACTTGAGTTCTATGCTGTATGGTTCTCGGCTCGTTGTGATGCCTATGACATTCACGCTATGTTAGGCGGAAAAGAACGCATTATTGCTCGTTATGAAGAAATTGAAAGAGCTATGAATGATAGAAGCCAAAAGGTTTCTAATAAAGATAAGGATATCCATACAATGCTTGAAGTTGCTATTGAAATGGCAGAACGCGGATTTAAGTTTGAAAATATTGATCTTTATAAGTCTGATGCAAAAGACTTTATATTAGATAAAGAAAATGGTGCACTTATCCCACCATTCATCGTTATTGATGGTTTAGGAGAAGCTGCTGCTGAATCAGTAGTAGAAGCAAGAAAGAATGGAGAATTTAAATCCAAAGAAGACTTGCTTAGAAGAACTAAACTAAACGGTACTAACGTTGAAGATTTAGACTCCATAGGTTGTCTAAAAGGATTAGGTGATACTGACCAAATGTCATTATTTGAATTTGGTTTAGATGCAGACTAAGTCGGGGCATAGCACATCTGGTAGTGCGCTTGCTTCGGGAGCAAGAGGTGGTGAGTTCGAGTCTCACTGCTCCGACCACTACGCGCCTGTAGCTCAAATGGATAGAGCGTCCCCCTCCTAAGGGGAAGGTTGAACGTTCAACTCGTTTCAGGCGCGCCAAACGCATCTAAGTTTCTATTGAAAAAGAGTAGAAATAGAGTATTATATATGTCGCTGGGCCTGTAGCTCACCTGGGAGAGCGCCTCCATGGCATGGAGGAGGTAGCCGGTTCGATCCCGGTCAGGTCCACCA
>JAGHUR010000023.1 GCA_018064745.1 Candidatus Fiminaster equi | reverse complement strand
CATTTAAATATATAATTTAAGAAATAATTTTATAGGAGCATTTTATGAAGAAAATAATTCCATTATTAGCATTGTTTCTCTCTGCAAGCGCTTTAACCGGCTGTGGAGGAGGTAATGGTGCTGACGATAATTTAGATTACACCAAGATTCAAATCAAAAACTTTGGTGGTGGTGTTGGTACCGAATGGTTAAACTTAGCTGCTGAAGAATTTAAAGAATCAGTTAAAGACAAATCTTACGAAAAAGGTAAGAAAGGTGTCGGATTCGAAATTGATGGTAACTCAACAGGTGACGTTGCTGGCGGTATTGAAAGAAGTACATACAATATGTTCTTTTCTGAAGCTGGTAGATCAGTTTACGATATGGCAAACTCTGGTCTTCTTATGGATATCAGCGATGTTGTCCAAGGAAATGCAGCAGGTGAAGATAAAACAATTGCTTCAAAAATTGATTCCAGTGCAATTAACGCTTTAAAAGGAAAAGACGGAAAATTCTATTCTCTCCCACACTATGAATGGTATCCTGGTTTAACATTTAACAAAAAACTCTTTGATGAGAAGAAGTTATATTTTGCTGCTCCAGATACAGAAGCAAAAATTCCATATTCATGTACATTTGGTGATGCTAGTTTCATTGCAAACGCAACTGCAAAGAAATCATGCGGTAACGATGGCGTTTATGGCACAGAAGATGATGGATTACCAACTTCATTACAAGAATTGTTGATTCTTTGTAACAAGATGAAATATGAATGTTCAATGGTTCCACTTATTGTTTCAGGTGACCACAAAGACTATTCTCACTATTTCATTGAAGGGTTACTTTCAAGCCTTGGCGGAAAAGAAAGCGCTCAAACATTCTATACATTTAATGGTACACAAGACATTGTTTCTGGTACATCCGATAGTACATTATGGGGAACATCAATTCCAGATGTTAACTATACAGCTACTACCATTACAGAATTCAATGGTCATTTAACAAGACAAACAAAAGAAAAATACTACGGAATGGCATTCCTTCAAGCTGCTCAAAATGCTGGCTTCTTTGATAACATTTCCGAAGGAACTGGTGTTATGCCACGTGGTGTTCAACACAGATTAATCTTTGGTTCACAAGAACAAGGTACAAAAGATTACGGAATCATGTTTGACGGTTCCTACTGGTACAACGAAGCAACAAATGAATTCAATGACTATAAGAAGAGATTTGGCGACGAAGAAAGAGAATTAGGCTGGATGCCACTTCCAACACTCGTCAATGGCTCTGCTACAGTCGTTGCTGATCCATCTCAAGCACGTAAAACAGCCTTAATGGATATGGGTTATTCCTTTGCTTATATTAATAAGAATATTGAAACTTTATGGAAGAGACCAGGAATTGGCGAAGCTTGTAAAGATTTCTTAAGATTCCTTTATTCCGATGCTCAACTTATTAAATTTACACAAAGAACAGGTGTTGCTAAAGCAGCTATTAGTTATGATGTAGCTAGTGCAACAACAAACTTATCCACATTCCAAAAACAATTCCTTGCACAAAAGATTAGTAGCGGTGTTGTTTCTTCCGCTTCTGATAACATTATTTTCTTAGCAAACAAAGATACACTTAAGTTAAACAACGAAGGTACAATTTGGAGAGCTAAGATCGGTGGTGCAAACTATACAGATGCTTTCTTACCACTTATTGGTGGAAAAACTGCATATGAGGTATTCTCAAATTCTCAAATGACACAAGAATATTGGAATACACTAAGAACAAAAGCAGGTCTTTAATTTTAAGAAAATTATTAGGTTGATATAATGGCGACTTTGTATTCAGCAAACAACTTAAAAGTGAGAAATTCCTTTTTGTCTCGCAAGACAAAGAGAATCATCTTTTACTCTTTAATGCTAGTTTTGCCTCTTGCACAATTCGCCATTTTTTATGTCTATGTAAACTTTAAATCAATTTCCATGGCGTTCATGGAATATCCAATGTATGACTTCTTTGGAGAAAGTGGTGCAGTTGTTGGTTTTAAAAACTTTGGTATTGTTTTTGATATTTTAAAAGCAAGACCATACTTACTAACTAACTCATTAATTTTGGCATTCTTCATGCTTTGTGTTGCAATGCCTTTGGCCATTTTATTCTCATATTATGTTTATAAGAAAAGATTTTTACATGGATTTTACAAAGTAATTTTATTCTTACCACAAATTATTTCTGGCGTTGTTTTCGCCGCAATCATTTATGGCTTCTTTAGTGCCTTGTCGCTAACATCTGGTAATACGCAGATAAACCCATTTAACCAAACATTAATGTCACCTGCATATGTTAGAACCATGCTTATTGCATTTACTGTTTGGATGAGCTTTGGTGTTAACGTATTGCTATTCACAGGCGCTATGAATAACATTAATCCTTCACTCGTTGAAGCAGCGGAACTTGATGGTTGCAATGCATTTAGAGAATTTATTCACGTTACATTCCCATCAATTTTCCCAACAATCATTTCGTTCGTTATTATTACAGTCTCTGGTATTTTCGTTAACCAGATGTTCTTAATGGAATTCCCTAAGGTTGATGAAGCCCAACACACAATTGGTTACTTCTTATATAAGAATGCTCAAAACCCAAATAATGGTCTTTTCTACACCGATGTTGTCGATGTTGAAAACGATACAGCATTTGCTTACCCAATTCTTTCAGCATTCTCGCTTCTTATTACAGCTGTGTTACTTCCAGTAACATTAATTATCAAGAAGCTTCTTAATAAATACGGACCATCTACAAAATAATTATGACATTAGCTTGGAAAAGAAGAAATTTGAATAAGGTTAATCACTATGGCGGAAAGTCAAGTCGTATTTTCTTTTCGATTATTTTCATGATTCTTGGAATTTACGCTATTAGTTTAATTGTTTTGCTTGTTTGGGCATTCCTTACTTCATTAAAATCTGAAGGTGCTTATATTAACAATCCATTTGGTTTACCAAATGAAGGAAACATTTTTGCAAACTATATTGGTGTCTTTAAGCAGTTCCATCTAGAAGGAATTGTCACATTCTTTAGTGGAAGTGATGTCATTGTTCATGAATATGATGCTAATTTCCTTGATATGATCCTTAACTCATTAATTTATAGTGGTGTTGGTTCAATTATTCAGACATTAGTGCCTTGCTGTATTGCATATTTGCTTGCAAAATATGATTTCAAATTCTCAAAAGTTATCTACTTTATTGCACTTTTAACATACATTATTCCGATTGTCGGAAACTATCCTTCTGTTTTAGTAACCATGCAAAACCTTGGTTTATATGACTCATTCATTGGTAACTTTATACAGAAGTTTAACTTCCTAGGAATGTATTTCTTTATTTTCTATGCCTTCTTCCAAGGCGTATCAAATTCTTATATTGAGGCAGCAGAACTTGATGGTGCAAATCAACTTCAAATTCTTACTAGAATCATTCTTCCTCAAGCAAAAACACTTATTCTTACAGTTATTACAATCATTTTCGTTCAACTTTGGAACGATTATCAAACACCATTGCTTTATTTGCCATCACATCCAACAATCGCATATGGTGTTCACGAAATCTCTAATAGAGCTACAAACGATCCAAATATTACAATCGAGCTTAGAGATATCACAGTTAAACTTGCATCTTCAATGACACTTGCATTGCCGGTGTTATTACTATTTATATTCTTAAAAGAAAAACTTATGTCTAACTTATCAATGGGAGGATTAAAGGAATAATATGAAAAAAGGATTATTAATTGCACTTTCTTCAGTTCTTGCTTTAAGTGGTGCTGGAGCAATAGTAGGAGGAGTACTTGCTTCTAGAAATAACGTAAGCGGTACCGAAGTTAAAGCTGAAACAACTGAATTTGTTCCTGATACTCCTCTTAAACCTTCTTATTATTATAATGAAAAGCTTACAATGCCTAGCGGCAAGATTAAAATTACCGATAAAGGTTCAGAAGTAAGCGTTGATGTTAAAGACTATTATTTAGTTTATCCTAATGGAAACACTAAAAAGAGTGCTGAATTCTTGCTTGATCAAGCTGGTTTATATACTTTAGTTGTTATTGGCGATAATGCTGGCAGCAAAGTTACTGCAAATGTTACATTTAATGTTTTTAAAACAGCGTTCTCAGTTACTTCAGAATCATCTTCTTTTGAATACAAAGATGAAATCGTTACATACCGTAAACCAACAAAAGGTATTGAAGCAAAGCTTAAAGAAGGAGATTCTTTCTATTACAATCAGCCAATTAATGTTAATGGATTAACAACTGCTGATGAACCAATTATTACTCTTTCTCCTCATATTAGATCACTTTTAACAGAATCCACCAAATTCGAAGCATATTTCTGTGTCATTAGACTTACTGACTTTTATGATTCAAGTAATTACATTGATATTTCATTTGGTCAAAATTGTTCAAACTCAACATATGGCACATACCATTACTATGCATTAGGCAAAACCGCAATGCAAGCTTACACAGGTCTTGAAAAGAATGCCTCTGGTGGTATTAAAATTGATGGTGAAAACTATAGACTCCATAGTTCAGGAACAAATTTCGGTGCATATTTAACTGATAACTGGGGTAGTATTTCAACTTCTGAAGTTCCTAAGGAATATCAATTTATTAATGCCCAAGGCAATTTAGCAACAACAATTCATAATACAGATGACTGTGCTTGGGAAATCTACTATGAATCAGCTACTAATAGGTTATATGTTAAAGATAAACAAATGCACATCATTACAGACCTTGATGAGCCAACCATTTATGGTAATAACTTATTCAAAGGTTTTACAACTGGTGATGTTTTAGTTTCTGTTTCCTTTAATACTTATGAAGAACCATATGCAAGTCTTGATATTTTAGGATTTAGAGGTAGAAGTGGAGAACAATTAAAAGATGAATTAATCTATGATGTTGATGCTCCTGTTATTTACCTGGAAAAAGATATAAATAACTTCTCAATTTCAACAAACGAACCATTTGCTATTCCAGAAGCACATGCTACTGATTTAAACCTTGTTGGAGAAATTGAAAAAGAAGTATTCTATGAATACGGAACAAATCTTCAAGTACAAGTTCCAGTAGAAGACGATACATTTACTCCATTAAAACCTGGAAATTATTCAATTATTTATAGAGCAAGAGATGCATTTGACAATGTTTCAACTTTAAAAGTTGATTGCTCTGCAAAGACAACCATTCATAATAAAACTGCTGACTTAATTGTTGATAAAGTAACTTCAGTTAAAGCTGGACAAGTTCTCACTTTACCTGACTACGAATTAACAACACTTAATGAAGGCAAAAATCTTGAATGTTTCGCAATCTTTGAAGACGGAACTGTTAGTTACGCAAAAGATAACACAATCTTCTTTAATAAGGTTGGAAAATATGAAATTTGCTACATTTATGGTGATGATGTTGTTTCTAACACACTTCGCTATGAAATAGAAGCAATTGCTAATAATGAATTCCATTATGTTGATGGTGTTAATATTCCAAGATATTTAATAAAAGATTCATCATTCTCAATCTTAAATTATGATGTAACACTTGTTAGTTCAAAAGATTTACCAAAGGCAAAACCTCAAGTTTATGCTGATTTTGGTAGTGGCTATCAATTAGTTAATAATCCTGATCAAATCTTTGTTAATGCAACAAGTGATAAAGCTTCTATTAAACTTGAATATAATGGAAAAACACTAAAAGAAGTTACCGATATTCCAGTAGTGGATGTTGGTTTCTCTAAAGGTCTTTCATTAGAAAATTATTTTGTTGGAAATATTGATAAAGAATCAACTGCAACAAGTGTTAATCTTTCTTTGAAAGATACATCTGGTTCTTCAAAAATTGATTTTATCAATCCAATCAACTTTGCATCATTTGATTTAGAGTTTGAAATTGGTACAAAGAACTACGAAAACTTAATTATTAGATTTGAAGATGTTGACAATCCAAATAACATTGTTGACTTCACAGTTAAACAAGGTGCTGCTATTGCAACATTCTATGCAGGCTCCGATAAAGTTGAGTTATCCAGTAATTCAATTAGACTTTCATACTCATCAGTCACTAGAAAACTCAATGTTAACTCTGCAAATAACTTACTTGTAGAAGATGTTTTCCCAAAAGGAAAAGTTTATTTATCATTCATTTTTGAAGGCTTATTCGGAAATGAAAATTTAAAAATTAAACAAATTGATGATCAAATGTTCTTTAGCGGAAAATATGATGGTACCCCAGCTCGTATTTTCTTCCGTGATATTTCAGGAAATGTCCAAATTGGTTCTGAAATTCATATTAAAGATCCAATTATTAACGATGTTCTCTGTCCATATTTATTAAGTTCATACAAAATCACTGTCAAACTTTCAAAAGCAGACGGAAGTACATCATTCGTTAAATCAACAACTGGTGTTACTCTTGATGGGAATCAATCACTAAAGAATGATATTTCGTTTGTATGTAATGAATACGGAACTATTTACGTTAGTATGGAATATGCTGATCAATTTGGCAATAATAGACGTTTAACAAATGCTTTATTCATTAACGACTCAATTGCTCCAACAATTACAATCAATAATGGAGTTAAAGAAAACTCAGTTAAAGAAGTCAAATTTGGTGACACAGTTACAGTGGAAGGCTATAGCGTGTCAGATGACGTTTCATCACCAGACAAGATTGTTTCAAGAGTTTATGCAATGTCACCAAGCTTAGCTATGGTTCAAATTAAAGACAGCAAATTTGTTGCAAGTGAATATGGTGACTACCATATTTGCTACTTTGCAAAAGATGAGGCTGGTAATGTCTCAACAGTTTCTTATATTGTGAGGGTTAGATAATTATGAAAAAGATTAAATTTTTATTAGTTTCCTCTGTTCTTGCTATTTCAGCAGGTGTTCTTGCTTCTTGTGGTGATGATAAAAACGGAAAGCCAGAAGAACCAAAAGTATATTTCGAGGGTAATACTCACGATTTAACTGCAACAGATACAGACAAGTATATGCTTATTAATGGTGCCACTGATTACGCCATCGTTATTTCTGCAGATGCAAGTGACACAATAAAAACTGCTAGAGATGAATTTATTTACTTCTTTAAGAAGGCAACTGGAGTTGATCTTCCTTGGAAGATAGATAAAGATTTAACACATAACGATTCTCAAAAATATATCTCTATCGGTGAAAATAACTTATTTAATACAAGTGGATTAACACTTGATAAACTCGCATTAGGCCTTGATGGTATCACCATTAGAACAGTTGGAAATACTGTTTACTTATGCGGTGGTAGCGATTCAGGCTCACTTTATTCAGTCTATGATTTTATGCAAATTTGCTTCCACTACGAGCAATATTCACACAAAATCCTTGAAATTGATGAAGGCGTTAGAGATTTAAAACTCAAAAACTTTGCTGTTACTGATATTCCAGATATTCCAATGAGATGTCACTCATACGGTTTTATGGATAAAGGTGCAACAGATTACGATCAAAAGATGTTTGGCACACGTATGAAAGAAGATCGTATTAGAAACGACCATCGTATGCCGATTCATAGAGAATTTAATGTAAAATCATTCTCTAAAAAATCAACTAACTCAGATACAGTCATTGCATACGACTTATATTTCAAAGATCATCCAAAATGGTTCTCAGATGCTTGTCAACAAGGTCAATACCAATGGTGTTATACAGCTCATGGTGATAAAGATGAATATAATGCATTTATTGATGAAGTTGCTAAAAAGCTTGAATTCTCTATGACTGTCTATACTCCAAAGGCATACCCAAGCACTAACTGTTTACTAGTTATGATGGAAGATAACTTCAATACTTGTGGTTGCGATGAATGTAAAAAACAAGCTGCACTTTATGGTGCTGAATCAGGTGCTGTTGTTAAATTCATGAACAAAGTCACTGAAAAAGTTCTTGCTTGGCAAGAATTACCTGAAAATGCTGAATACAAACGTGATGATTTAAAGATTTGCTTTAATGCTTATAATGCTTTTGAACAATCTCCAACTCACTATGATGAAGCAATTGGCGATTATGTTCCAAATCACCCTGATGTTGTCATGAATGATCACTTAGGTGTTTATTTCGCAATTATTAATAACTTAGACAACCAACAATCATTATTTGCTGATATTAACAAAGATGGCAAAGCCATGATTGATGGTTGGACAGCTCTAACAAAGTGGTTAGAACTTTGGGTCTATGAAACTGACTTCAGCTGTGCATGTTATTTCTACGATTCATTTGAATTCTCTAGTCAACAATTCTTCAACTATATTGCTGGTAGAGGCGTTAAGATGCTCTTCTCTCAAGGCATTGATACAAACGGTCATGCTGGTTGGACTGGTATTTGTTGGAACCAATTAAAAGCATACTTAAATGCTAAATTAACTTGGAATTCACGTTTAGATGAAACAGAATTAATTAATAACTGGTTTACTAAGATGTATAAAGAGGCTGCTCCTCAAATGAGAAAAGTCTTCAATGAAATGCGTTCTTATTACAAATATTTACTTGAAGTATATCCAAATTTAGTTTGTTTAAGAAGTATTTATAATAACTTCACAAAGAATAGTGAATTTTATCCATTAAGCACACTTCAATCATTTGTAGATCAAATTGATGCTGCAAAGGTTTATGTTGAAAAATACAAAGTTGATCCAGAATTATATAAAAACATTGTTAATGAAATAGAAGCTCAAGCTATTTTCCCACTTTATGTCATGTTAACAATGCATAATACTGAATTAACTGCTGAAACAAGAGCGGCTCTTGTAAATAGATTAACTCAATCCATTTCAGATTTAGCTCTTGATACATGTGTTATTAGAGAAAGCGGCTCAACCATTCTTGCTACGGTAAGAGGCTATGCCGAGGACTAATAGGAGGTTAAGAAAATGAAGAAAAGACTTTTAGCTTTATCGCTTATTGCATTAGTTACTCCTATTACAATGGCAAGTTGTGGCAATAATGACAATCCACATCATGATGATCCTCAAATTGTAGAAACTGTTACACTTCCAATCTCATCAGCAAATTTAATTCTCGGAGAAACTTATAAGTTAACTCCAAAATTTGAAACAAATGCACCTACAATGCCTGTTATTTCGTATGTTTCTAGCAATAGTGCTATTGCAAGCGTTGATGATCAGGGCAATATTCTTGCCACTGGTGTAGGTGATGCAGTTGTTACAGTTCACTTTGGTGGAGCATCAGCAACATTCAATGTAGGTGTATCTCTCAAAGATTGTGTTCCATTAATCAAACTTGAAAACTTCTATAGCGATGATATTACCATTGATTTAGGTTCAACAATTGACCTAAAAGCATATGTATCATTTAATACTCAAAAGTTTGCTTGTGATTTTACATATAAGGCTTCATCTATTACAGCAGGCAGCTTTGACGGAACAAAATATACTCCTAAGAAAAAAGGCAATATTGATATAACTATTTCTGGTAGCTTCTTTGGCTATCAATTAGCAAGCAAAGTAGTTCATCTTACTGTTAAAGAAGTTGTCTCTTTTAGTCTTACTAAAAAAGGCGATGTTCAAGAAGTGAGTTCAGTTTACTTATATAATTACAAACAATATGGAAAATATACTTATTTAACTGAATTCGAATTTGATTGTTTTGTCTTAGACAAAGGTGAGCAAAAAGAACCAACATCAATTGAACTTATTGATAATGATGAAGGTGCAGTTATTTATGATGCTGCTAACAAGAAATTGACAATTAAGGAAAAGACTGTTGGTACTGCTAAACTACATGTTTCTTACACTGATAAACTTGGTGAAACTTTTTCTAAGGATTATCCAGTTTCTGTTAACTACTCATTTGTGCCATTTGAAGAGGGAGAACCAATTCAAACTCTTGAAACATTGACTGGAGAAGTTGACACAAGCGAAATCTTTGGTAGCTTTGATCCAGCTGATCGAAAAATCACCATTGCTCAAAGTGCAGATGGTAAGAAAAATTACGAAGTTCAAGATGGAAAAATTGTTGGTTTAGAAGACCATGGTGATACAGTCCAAAGCATCAGAATTGGTAATGGTTTAATTTTGAAAGAAATTAAATTTACAACAATTAGTAAGTTCATTAGAACAGCAGCTGATTTAGATATGTTTAGACTTGTCACTGATGCAGAAATTGCAGAAGATGGAAACTATTGCCATAAATTTATTATCAATAATAAACGTGTAATTGAAGGAACTTATGTTCTTGCAAATGATATTGATGCATCTGGTTTTACATTAAAGGATAGAGGAAGAATTACTGGTGAAGGTGCAGGAGCATTTTCTTCATATGGATTTAGAGGTACATTTGATGGTCAAGGACACACAATTTCTAATTTAACATTTAGTCGTGGTGGTATATTCACTTGTATTGGTACTGATGGCGTTGTTAAAAATGTCGGTTTTGAAAATGCAAAATTTGATGCATATAACAAAGAAGACAGAGTTGTTATTGGTTCTTATATTAATAATGCTGTTATTCAAAATGTTTATGTTCATGTTGATAAAAACCCAAGCATTAACGCTTCTGGTACAATTTGTCACAACGTTAATCTTTCAACCATTTTCAAAAACTGTTTAATTGTTATGGATGATGTTTCTCATGAATTAAATGCTGATTTCGGTTATGGTGCACTTTCCTCTTATTGTACATCATATACATCACTTGGCACTGCAAACAAAGAATTTATGCTCGATACTTATGTCGTTGCAAATTGTCCTTTAATTAAAGGACAACGCTTTAGTGCTGGCGATAAATTATACTACTGTGATGCTGATAATTGTAGTTTTGATTTAGTTGATAAAAAGGCACAAGTAGAAGGAACACTTTATCCAAAATATACCATTCCTCATATCAAACATTTTAAGACAATGGCTGATTATGAAGGATCTACAGGAAATGATTATTCTTCATTCTCTTCTAAATATTGGGAAGTAAAAGGAAATACCATTTCTTGGAAAATGAACTAATTTAATTTAAACTTAAAGAGAGCACTTTAGTGCTCTTTTTTTGTTATTTTATGTTGTAAGCGCTTTTTATATATTGTATAATATAAACAAAGTTGATGAGTTTAATTTATTCATTTAACCAAAATAAGGAGGATAACGAATGAAAAAAACTAAGACTTTGGTTCTTGGTATGGCATTCGCTATGTTGCTCTCCGCCTGTCAACCAGCAGGTGGAGGTGGAGATGACGACAAAAAGGACGTCATCTTTAAGCTTACCTTCCATCAACAAACTGTCGCAAACGATACAGTTGTTGATGTTATTAAGGGCAAGACAACAAACGCAGATGTTAAACCAAAAGAACCAGAAATCGTTGCCCGCGAAGGTTACACATCAAAATGGCAATATGATGTTACTTCAATGACAGCAGATCTAACAATTGAGCCAATTTATACTGCTATTATTTATCAAGCAACGTATAAGGTTGAAGGCGTAGAAGTTGCAAAACTTCCATTTACCGTTGAAGACACAAAAGTTAAAAACGAAGACAAAATTGAAACTGGTGTCGAACAAGGTTACAAGGTTGTTTGGGAAGATTACACAATTGGCGCACATAACATGGAAGTTAACGGTACAGTCGAAGCAATTGAATATATCGCAAACTTCAAAGTTGATGGTGAATCAATTGGTACTGTTGAATTCTCTAGAGATGATATGGACGCTGGTTCCACATCATTCCCAGCTGACAAACTATTGCCAATTCCAGAAGACAAGAAAGAACAATACTTTGATGTCTATTGGGAAGATGTTGATTTAACAGAAATTAGAAATGTTGATATTAATCTTGTCAAAGAACCACATCAATATTCAGCTAAATTAGTTGATGAAGATGGTGATGAAGTTGAAACCTTAAAATTCCATTATGATAAGAATTCCACATCATTTGTTTGGACAAGTAAAACTCCAGCAGATGTTGCGGTTCCAAAAAGATCCATTGATGGTTATGATGGCGTTTGGGAATCAAAAACTTTAACTGGCGAAGATTGTGAAATCGAACCAGTTTATACTGCTCATAAGTATACTGCAACATTCGTTGATGAAGAAACATCATTCTCAGCTGAAAGAGAATTTACAGTTGAAGATGAAGAAATCGCAAACGTTCCTGATGTTCCAGTTCATACTGGTATGGATGGTAAATGGGAAGATTACGAAATTGCAGCCGAAGATTTAACAATTAACGCTGTTTATGAACTTCACAAATACTATGTTAATTACTTAGATGAAGATGAAGAAGTCGTTGGATCAGTTGATTACAACATTGAAACAGCCTCATATGATGATATTAAAGATCAAGCACCAGATGTTCCAGAAAAGTCTGGTTATACTGGTGAATGGGATGATGGTGCAGTTGAATTATCTTACAGCGATACACCAATCGAAGTTCAACCAAAATATACTGCTAATAAGTACAAAATTACTTTACCAAACAGTGAAGAAGTTCAAGTTACTTATGGTGAAGCATACGATTTAAGTGCAAAAGCTGATTATTTCAATCAACTTTACTATGGCGATGAACTTATGCCATTAAAGGGAACATATGAAATTGCCGAAAATATCATTTTAACAAAAGGCCCATCAAGATATGGATTCGAAGATTTCGAATCAATCGAAGCAATTAATGGTTTAGTTAATACATCAAAGAGCACCGTTTCTAAGATGACAGTCAAAGATGGTGTCGGTGTTAACGGATCTAGAGGTCTTGAAATTGAAGGCTTCTATGGTGATAAAGGCATTTACTTTACAAAACAATACTTAGATATGGTATTTGCAAAACCTGAAATTATGGGACTTAACTTTGATTTCAAAGGTGAAGTTGCACATAACAACTTTAGACATAGAACATATGCTGGTTCAAATGTACCTTATTTTAATGGTGATGCCGACACAGGACTTGCTACATATTGGCAAACTGCTCAATTTACAAGAGCAATGTATGATGAATTATGTGAAAATCCTGAATTTGATGGTGGACATGTAATTTATGGTACAACTAATGATTCAGATCACAGAAAGATTTGGATTGATAACCTTAAACCAGTTACTTTTGATGATAAAGCTGACGTTGCAAATAGATTAAGATTAAATGAAGCAAAGACTTCAATTAACACCAGTGGCAACGATGTATTTATTAAAGACGCATATACAGGCAAAAATATAATTAAACTCTTTGCTGCTGATGCAAAAATTTCTAGTGTTACCTTTGATACAGTTTACAAAACTGAAGGTTTGTCATCATTACACATTGTAAGAGATGATAGTGACTTCAACTTCGGACTTCAAAATTCAATTATTGATAATGCAATTGCTGCAGGATATGATGGAATTGAATTCGATATTATGTTAGACCATGTTGTTGGTCCAGCTAATATGCGTAAATTTACTAACAGAACTTCTCAAGCTCAAAATGGTTATGGAGTATATGACACATATACTTGGTATCCAATTAAAGCCGCATTCAATGATATTAGAGACTGTGGTGATGGCGATAAACAAGACTATGTCTTCAATTTATTAGCTGGTGGTGGAGACGCAAAGAATATTCATAATATTTGGATTGATAATATTAGACCATATAAATCAACTCCATCATTTGCTGCTGGCACCACTGTTCTTGAAAGTTTTGAAGATAGCAATATTATTAAAGTTTGTTCTTATAAATCAGGCACTTCTGAATTAGATAGTGTTTATTGGGAAGCAGGTTTGGGAAATTATAGCGATAACGGTGAACATCCAATCACAACATTAGGACACGATAATTATCATGATAGAGGATTATCTAATTATTGGTTTAATACCGCAAGAGCTGATAAAGTTAGTGCTTCAAGATGTGTTGGATCCATCGATACTGCGCATGCATCAAATGGTTGCTTTGCTTTTAAACTTTCTGTAACTCATAATGATGGCTCGATGGCATATTCATTTATTCCAAAAAATGTTGCAACAGCATTAGGAGTTGGTGATAAAGTTCTCATTGATGTTTATACTGAGGTAGAAGGCCAATCATTTGGTAATAGAATAAATGGTGATAAACGTGATGCTCAACCATTAACAGCAGGTACTTGGACCACAATTGAAATTGAAAAGACTGCTGCTGATGATCAAAATTTCCACAGATTTAGCGAAGGCAGTTTAGCAAAAGGTGATTATTGGTTCGATAATCTCCGTGTTGTAAAAGCAGCCTAATTGATATTCTAATTATCTAACAAAAGGATCGTTAAC
>JAGHUR010000047.1 GCA_018064745.1 Candidatus Fiminaster equi | reverse complement strand
ACGACGCCTTGGAAGACTTGGATACGTGATTTGTTATTTTCAGTAATTCTGACGGAAACTGAGACTGTATCACCAGCTTTGAATTCTGGGACATCTTTCTTAATTTGACGTGCAGTAACTTCGTTAACGATATTTGTGTTCATGTCTTTTCCTCCTTCTTTTCTAGTAATTGTTCGGTACGTTCATATCATCACTTGAAAGCGGGACGCCCTAATCGAGTTAATAAAACTCGCAAACAAGATAATACTCTTTCTCTTATAGAGATGCAACAACTTTATTTTTAAGGGTGTAAAGGAAAAATACTTGACACTCTCAATTATATAGATATAATAGATGTCGGTAAAAAGGAGATTACTACTATGTCAGTTAAAATTAGACTTACCAGAATTGGACGTCATAAAGACGCCATCTACCGTATCGTTGTCGCAGATTCAAGAAGCGCAAGAGACGGACGTTACGTTGAACAAATTGGATTCTATGATCCAGCAAAACCAGAAGAAGCAGCAGACATTAATGAAGAATTAGCATTAAAATGGCTCATGAAAGGTGCTCTTCCATCTGATTCAATCAAGACCCTTTTCACAAAGAAAGGCTTAATTGAAAAGTATAACCAAGCTAAAAAGGAAGCAAAATAATGGACTACGAGAAGATCATTCATACAATTGTTGATCCTTTCTTAATTAATCCAGATGCTTTAATGGTTCGTGAAATGCCAGGCAACAGTGATAAGGACATTGTCCTTCTCATCTGTGCTGAAGGTGAAGACACAGCCAGATTAATCGGTAAAAAAGGCACTGTTGCAAACGCCTTAAGAGAAATCATCTCTGTTACCGGTAAAAATGAAGGAAAACACATTCATTTAAAATTCGAATCATTCGAAGAAGAATCAAAATAAGCATGGAATTTCTTACTGTAGGTCAGATTGTTAGAACAATTGGCCTTAAAGGTGAAGTTAAAATTTATCCCTCTACTCATTTTCGCGACACCCGCTTTTCCAAAGGCAGTCGCGTTTTTCTTTTAAATGAAAAGAACGAAGTTGAACGTGAATTAACCATCAAACTTCACCACACTAACGGCGATTGTGATAACCTCATTTTTGAGGAAATATCATCCATTGAAGAAGCAGAGAAAATTGTTCATCAATACCTCTGTGTCGAAAAGGACCAAAAATTTCTCAAAAATGGTGAATTTTTCTACTCAGATTTAGTCGGCATGAACTGCGAATTTGATAACGGAAAAACAATAGGAAAAGTAGTCAAAATTGAAGAGTACAATTCCTATGCGACTTTGAGGGTAAAAACAGGCGAAAAAGACGCCCTAATTCCGTTCGTAAAATCGTTCATCAAATCAGTGTCACTTGAAGACAAGAAAATCATCGTTAATTTTATAGAAGGTTTACTATGAAAATAACTATTCTTACTTTATTTCCAGAGATGTTTGACGGGTTCTTAACAAACTCGATTATTAAGCGTGCAATTGGAAAGAAGGTTGTTGAAGTTAACATCGTAAATATTCGCGATTACACAAAGGATAAATATGGACGCGTTGACACTCCACCCGTAGGCGGAGGCGCTGGATTAATTATGAAATGCCAGCCAATTGTTGATGCCATTAGAGCTAACTCTAGCGCATCAACGAAGAAGATCCTTTTGTCACCTCGTGGAAAGCAATTTACCCAGGAAATCGCGGTGAATTTTGCAAAAAATGAGGAGATTTTACTTCTTTGCGGACACTATGAAGGAGTCGATGAAAGAGTCAATAATTATGTCGATGAAATGATCTCAATCGGTGATTATGTATTAACCGGCGGAGAGATTGGAGCCATGGCAATTGCAGATGCAGTTATTAGACTTCAAGATGGCGCAATTACAGACATTTCTCTTGATGAAGAATCATTCAACGATAACCTTTTAGAGTATCCACAATACACTGAACCTAAAGAATTTGAGGGTCAAAAAGTTCCAGATATTCTCTATACCGGAAATCACACCGCTATTGAGATATTTAGAAGAAAAGAATCACTTAAAATTACCAGAAAATATCGCCCAGATTTGTATGCAAAACATGAGCTTACAAAACAAGACAAAAAATTGGTCCAAGAATTAGACCAAAATGACGATAATCCTAAATGGTTAGAAGATGCCTTGGCAAAAGGCAAAAAATTTACAAAATAATATGAAAAAATTTAAAAGATTTAATTTTGCAAGAAAACCAAAAAGAATCTTGTTATTTTTACGCCCTGTAAGCAAGCTTATTTTTAAGCCACCATTTAAAAAACATCACACAGTTGTTCATAATCACAATGGTGTCGAAAATCTAAAACCTCCATTCGTTTTATTAGCAAATCATAATGCGTTTTTAGATTTCGGTGTTGCTTTGCATTGTATTAAATATCATCCATGTAACTTTGTTGTAGCTGTTGATGGTTTTATTGGACGTGAATGGCTTTTAAGAAATATTGGTTGTATTGGAAAGAGAAAATTTACAAAAGATATTTTATTGATCAAACATGTTAGAGACGTTCTTAATAGGGGTGATATTCCTATTATCTATCCTGAAGCTAGATACTCTCTATGTGGTACCACAGCTTTACTTCCTGAATCAATCGGAAAGATGATTAAACATTATAAAGTTCCAATTGCCACATTAATATGTCATGGACACCACGTCAATTCTCCTTTCTATGATACGTCATGTGAAAGAGGAATTGATCATGATGAAGCTGATTATTACCTTTTGTTCACAAAAGAAGATATTGAAAAAATGTCTGTAGCTGAGATTAATCAGAAGTTAGTAGAGAATTTCTACTACGACGATTATAAATGGCAAAAAGAAAATAAAATTAAAATAGATTATCCAAATAGATGTGATGGTCTAGAAAAGGTTTTATATAAATGTCCAAATTGTCAAACTGAATTCGAAATGAAATTCAAAGGCAACAAACTCTATTGTGACCACTGCCATAAAGAGTGGGAAATGGATGAATATGGTGAAATGCACGCTACTACTGGTGAAACAGAATTCTCTCACATACCAGACTGGTATGAATGGGAAAGAAAATGTGTAAGAGAAGAAATTGAAAATGGTACATACACAACCGGAAAGCTTAAATGTATTGTAAGATCACTTCCAAAAAGTAAATTCTATGATATAGGAACTGGCTATTTCATTCATGATATGAACGGGTTTAGATGTGAAATTGATGACAAAACTAAATCTGATACAACAGAAATAGTACAGGCACCAAAAGATGTTTATTCAGTTCATGTTGAATACCGTTACCTATTTAAATATGGTGATTGCATCGATTTAAATACAATGAATGATACTTGGTATGTTTATCCAGAAGGAAAGTTCAACGTTACCAAAATCTCATTAGCCACTGAAGAACTTTATTTGCATTATAAAAAACTTCATGGACTTCCAATTAAAAAAGGCCTTACATAAAGGCCTTTTTTATCTTTTTGCTCACAAAGCTTCACTTATGTCTTTGGTTCCGAGCATATATCTAAGTTCGGCAGCTTTTGACATATTGCCCCTAATTTTTAAACGACCTGAAATGAACAATTTATCAGAACTAAGTTTTCCTTTTGCCATTCCAAGCAAATTCTCAAATGTTGTCGCGATTGAAACATCGTATCTATCACTTGATCTAGGAACAATTGAAAGACCATTTTTGCTGAATATCAACGAGAAAACGCCTTGTCCTGGGCCTTCAATAACAACTTCCAAAACGGTTTTGAAATCTTCGTTTTGATAGGATAAGTATTCACCTCTATGTGCTTCTTGGGCAGGTGAAAGATAAATTTCTTTCAATGTATTATAAGCTTCGTCAAATGTTAATTTGGTGTCAAAACCAAGAGCGCAAATATCTGTATACATTCTTTCATAAATTAATGCACTCTTTTTCCAAGAAAAATCTTTTTTAAAGCATCTATCCCTAATGATTCTATATGTTTTTCTATCTGCGAAATACAATTTAATAGCCTGCAAACAAGATAGATATAATGCTTTACTAGAATATTTTGAGAAAGAAAAACCATCACCAATGTTATCAAATTCAGAATATGGCCTAACAGAATCCTTCAATCCACCAGTAGCATGAACAATAGGAACTGCTCCATAACGCATTGCCATCATTTGAGATAAACCACAAGGCTCAAATCTTGAAGGCATTAAATAGAAATCACTGCCAGCAAAAACTTTTGCTGCCATATCCTCACTATACTTATTAGAAAAGCCAAATTGACCAGGATACTTTTCTTTCATTTTATTAAAGTAATCAACATATTGTTGATCGCCATCTCCAAAAATAATAACTTGAATACCTAAATCCATTAAACCAGGAAGAACTTCTTTAATTAATTCGATTCCTTTTTGCTCAACTAATCTTGCAACAGAACAAAACAAAGGCCATTCTTTCTGCCTTTTTAAACCAAATTGTTCTTGTATGTAATACTTAGAAATATATTTACCCGTCATATCATGACGATCAAAATTTGCGACCAAACGTTTGTCTGTTTTCGGATTGTATAATTTCATATCAATTCCATTTAAGATGCCATAGGTTTTGCCTTTTACAATATCAGCAACTCCTTCTAAGCCCATACCAAATTCGTGAGAATGAAGTTCATGGGAATAAGTTTTTGATACTGTTGAAACTGCATCAGCCATCAACATTGCACCTTTCATTAAATTGATATCTTCTCTGCCTTCATAAATGTATTTAAGAGCTCCTTCATACCATCCTTCAACCAAACCAAAAGTATTCCACATTTCAGATTTACCAAATTGACCTTGATATGCAATATTATGAATGGTATAAACTGTTCTAATATTTCTATATTCTGAGTAAATGGCTTGATAATCTTTTAAATAGAAAATAGCGGCAGCAGTTTCCCAATCATTGCAATGCAAAATATCTGGGAATTTGCCAATATATTTCATCATATCAATGCACGCTTTGGAGAAAAATGCGAATCGATATTTGTCATCATCATATCCATACAAAGAAGGTCTATCGAATAAACCATCATTCCCTAAAAAATAGGTAGTTATTTTGCCTAATTTTCCTTTGTATAAAATGAAAGATTCTTTATGATCTCCAACAGTAACATTAAATTGTTTTATTTTCTTTAAATCTTTTCCGTACGTGTCTTTTACAGACTTATAGTACGGAGAAACAACGTCGACAACGTGTCCTAGTTTTTCTAGTGCGGGAGGCAAAGAATAAGCAACATCTGCAAGACCACCAGACTTTGAGAATGGTGAACACTCACTTGTTACGAACAGAATTTTCATTATTTTTTTCTCCTTAATGTCGATATAAAATCGATTAATTGCTTTAGAACATTCCTCCGCCCATTCCAGGAGGTAATCCCATACCGCCAGGAGGCATACGGCCTGTCTTTTTATATTGTTGCATTCTCTTCATCATTTCTTGCATTTGTTCGTACTTCTTTAGAAGTCTATTGATGTCGGCATTTGTTTTGCCACATCCTTTTGCAATTCTGACTTTACGAGAATTCTTTAATACTTCAGGATGAGCTCTTTCATAAGGAGTCATTGAATTAACAATTGCTTCAATAACCACCATTTCTTTTTCGCCTTTTTCCTTTTGTTCATCAGTTATTGTTGGCATACCTGGAATAAGTTTTAAAAGTCCGCCTAATGAACCCATTTTTTGAATGCGTTTCATATTTTTAACAAGATCATCAAGGGTAAACTTACCATCCATCATCTTAGCAGCTTCCTTTGCTGCTTCTTTTTCATCAATTTCTTCTTGGACTTTCTCAGCAAGTGTAACAACATCACCCATGCCTAAGATACGGTCAGCCATTCTGTCTGGGTGGAAAACGTCTAAATCAGAAACTTTTTCACCAACACCAGCAAACTTAATTGGAATTCCAGTTAAATGTTTGATTGATAAAGCAGAACCACCACGTGCGTCACCATCTAGTTTTGACATGATGATACCGGTTAAACTAAGTGCTTCATGGAATGCATTTGCAACGTTAATAGCATCTTGGCCTGACATTGCATCAACTAAAAGTAATGTTTCAGTTGGTGAAACAGCATCAGTAATGTTATTAAGTTCTTTCATTAATGGCTCATCAATTGATAAACGGCCAGCGGTATCAATGATAAGAACATCAAAGTGTTCGTTGTATGCTTTTTCTTTTGCCTTCTTAGCAATTTCAACTGGTGAGACATCAGTGCCCATTGCTAAAACAGGGACATTAATGGATTTACCAAGTTGCTCCAACTGATCAATAGCGGCTGGACGGTAAACGTCACCTGCAGCAAGAAGAACCTTTTTATTCATCTTGTTCTTCATTAAATAGGCTAATTTACCCGCGGAAGTTGTTTTACCAGTACCTTGCAAACCTACAAGCATAATGATGGTTGGCTTATGTGCTTCAAACTTAAGCTCTGAATCACCAGAACCTAGGAGCTCCACTAACTCATCATGAACAATTTTTACAACCATTTGAGAAGGATTTAATTTGGTGTAAACTTCAGCACCAAGAGCCTTCTCCTTAATATGCTCAATAAAGGTCTTAACAACCTTAAAATTAACATCAGCTTCTAAGAGTGCAACACGGACTTCTCTAAGCATGTCATCCATGTTAGATTCTGTAAGTCTAGATTGTCCGCGAACTTTCTTAAGGATGCGTTGGAATTTTTCAGTTAAAGATTCAAATGCCATTCTTAATATCCTCTTCTATCTTCTTAATAATTTCACTGGAGTTTTCAGTGGTATTTTTATCAAAAACCCTGCAAATCCCCACTTTTTCTTCATAATTTTGTAATTTCTTAGTGGCAGTTTTTATAGCGTCTGCAACAGCTGTTCTGGAGATTTTTCTGAACTCTGAAATCTCACTTAAAGACAAGTCACAATAGTAATAATCGGACATAATTTCATATTGTTGTTTGGTTAAAAGGCGACCATAAATATCGAGTAATCTATTAATCTCATTTGCCTTCTCAACGTTGTTCATTTTAATCTCCAATTAATAAGCCAACTAAGTACTTTTCTAAATCAAATTCTTGGAGGTCATCCATACCTTCTCCAAGACCAATAAATCTGACAGGAATTCCAAGTTCATCGCGAATTGCTAAAATAATTCCGCCTTTACTTGTTCCATCCATTTTTGTGATGACAATTCCTGTTAATTTTATACAATCTAGGAACTGTTTTGCTTGGACTACACCGTTTTGTCCTGTGGTTGCATCAATAATTAAGAAAACTTCATGTGGAGAATCAGGAATTTCTTTAGAGATAACTCTAGAAATCTTTGCTAATTCATTCATTAAGTTAATCTTGTTTTGAAGTCTTCCAGCTGTATCAACAATGAGTAAATCGATGTTTTCTTGTCTTGCACGTTTAGCACCTTCAAATGCAACTGATGCTGGATCTGATTCTGGCTTTCCTACAACAATTGGGCAGCCAAGTCTTTGAGCCCAAATAGTGAGTTGTTCAATAGCGCCAGCTCTAAATGTATCTGCAGCACAAAGCATAACTTTCTTGCCTTGTTTAATATAACGATTTGCTAACTTAGCAATTGTTGTTGTCTTTCCAACACCATTTACACCAGCAACTAATAGAACTGTGGTTCCTTCGTTTTGGAATCTAACATCATTTTGAATGTTTGCGCCACTTTTTGCGTAATCTTCAAAGAGTGTATCAATAACTAATTCATTAATTGAATCAGCATCATCAATCTTTTTAGCCTTGCTTTCATTGATTACTTGTTCAATAACACTAAGTGTTAAATTAACACCAACATCTGCTTCAATAAGGATTTCTTCAAGTTGTTCAAAATATTCTTGATTAACCTTTTTGTATTTCTTTGAAAGCTTTTCGATTTTATTTGCAAAGTTCTCACGAGACTTTTCCATTCCCTTAATGTAGGTCTTGGTTTCCTTTTTCTCGATAGGAGTTTCTTCTTTCTTTTCTGCTTTAGCTGGTTTTGGTTCTTCTTTTTTAACTTCAACCTTTAGTTGTTCAACAACAGAGGCTGGTTTTTCCTCTATTTTTGGTCGTTCAACAACTGGTTCTGGTTCGACAACTGGCTCTGGTTCAGAAACTGGCTCTTCAACCTTTGGTTCCTCTACAACTGGCTCAGAAACTACTTCTTCAGGTTTTTCTTCAGGTTCAAAAGTGGCAACTTGTTCTTCAACCTTTTCTTCGTTGTCTTTTTTCTTACCAAATTTTTCTTTTAGAAACTTAAATAAACCCATTATTGTCTAGCTTCCTTTTCTAATGCTTCTTTAGCAGCCATTTGTTCTGCTTGTTGTTTTGTTTTGCCAACTCCAACACCCATTTCAATTCCGTCAAATACAACGCGAATCTTATAGGTTCTATCATGAGCTGGTCCACTTTCTTCTAAGAGTTCATAATTTACTGACTCTCTATGTTCGCTTTGAATCTCTTCTTGTAGCTTTGACTTATAGTCAGTTAATGAATCAACATCAAATTTCTTAACTAACTCAATAAACAAGTCTGCTAAGAAACTTCTTGTTTTTGCATATCCTTGATCAAGATACATTGCACCAATGAATGACTCAAAAACATCTTCTAGAATGTGACTTGCTTGTTTGATATCACCAGAGAAGGAATTGCCAAGACGAATGTAATCATATAAGCCAAGTTTTCTAGACATTTCAGACAATCCTTGAGTTGAAACAAGTGCTGCTCTTAACTTTGTTAAAGGCCCTTGATCTAAGTCTGGTCTAGCAACAAAAACCATTTCTCCAACAACACAATCAATAACAGCATCACCCAAGAACTCCAATCTTTCATAATCTTGATGCTTTGTGTTGGCATCAGCATTATAAGATGAATGCGTAAAAGCTTGCTCGTAAAGTGCTACGTGCTTTGGAGAAATTTCTAATTTTTGGAATAATTCTTTTAACTCTTTCATTTTAAATTTTCTTTGATCTTATCGACTACTTGATTTTTGCAAAGCTTGTATGCGACTTCTATAGAAGCTGCAAATGAATCTGGATCTGAATTACCATGTGCTTTAACTGCAACGGTGTTTACACCAACGAGTAATGCACCACCAACTTTCTTGTAGTCCATGGTTTTAAGCATAGGTTTGAATCCACGTCTTGCAAATAAGTAGCCAATTTTGGTACATAAACTATGTTTAAAGGCATCTTTCATCATTCCACCAATCATCTTAGCAACGCCTTCTGCAGTCTTGAGAAATACGTTTCCGGTAAATCCATCAAATACAACTACATCAGCTTCACCATCTAAGACATGACGACCTTCAATGTAACCCTTAAAGTTTGGATCTTCTTTTAAGAGTGCATAGGTCTTTTTAGAAAGTTCATTGCCTTTACCTTCTTCAGTACCGTTACAGATAAGATAGGTCTTTGGATTTTGATTTCCAAAAACTGCTTTGCAGTATGCTTGGCCCATCACAGCAAATTGTTTTAAATCTTCAGGTGAGTTTTCACTTGAAGCACCAATGTCTAATAAGACTGCATATTTTCCTGCTACTTTAGTAGGAAATGGACTTATAAGAGCTGGTCTTTCGACACCTTCAATCTTTTTAGTGATTAATGTGGCTAACGAAAGGAACGCTCCAGTAGATCCGGCAGAAATAACGCCATCTGCTTTCTCTTCGTTAACAGCACTAACAGCTTTGAAAACACTTGAGTCTCTTTGTCTCATAGCTTGCATAACTCCACATTCCATTGGGAGCACGCTTTCAGAAGGGATGATTTTAACAATGTCTTTGATTGGTTCTAATTCTTTTTCATCACCAACGGCAATAATTTCACAGTCATCATGTGATTCAAGGAATTTTTTAACGCCACCAATGGTTGCATTGCTACCATTGTCGCCGCCCATCATATCAATAACTAGTTTGACCATAATATAAAACCTCCGCACGTATTGTAGCACACAAAAATTAAATATCACAGTGAACTACTCGGCAATTGAATTACCGAGCATCGACTCAAGCATGCTTTGTAGCATGTTGATATCAGGGCAGTCCCTGCCCATTATCCCTACTTCTTTTTTAGTAAAATTTGAAGTTACAGGAATACTTGTTTTCTTTGGATTTGAAAGACATTTATAAGTTAGTTTTCTATTAATCTTATTCTCTTGGTAATACTTTCTTAGAATGTTAAATGCTCCGACAGAATCTGCGTTGTAAATAGCGTTCCTATCTTGATATAGGCCACGATATATACGATTGTTTTTGTCCGCGTATTCTGAAGAAACTTCCTTTGAAGTTGG
>JAGHUR010000007.1 GCA_018064745.1 Candidatus Fiminaster equi | reverse complement strand
GGCTCAGACAATAAAAAACACCTGCCGAAGCAAGTGTTTAGTTTTGTAATAGTCTAATTAGAATGAAACTGTAACTTTAACAAGTTGACCATTATAAATCTTATTATCTTTTGAGTTTGTTGAAACTGAGAAATAATAAGCATCACTTTCTTCACTTGATACTGAGAAAGTTTGGCCTTTTGATCCTGTTTGTCCGCCGTCTGAAACAGCTGATGTTGCTGCAGATGAGGAAATATTTACTCTGTAAACTGTGTTTCCGGAAGAACTTGATCCTTCAACCACTACTTCAACTTTTTTAATTGGTTTGCTAAATGCAGTTTTGTTGCCAAACATTGCATATTGACCATCTTTTGCATATGTAGGATTATCTTTGTCTCCATATTTGTTTTTCATCATAAGATAGTTTGGAGCACCTTGGTAACCAGCACTTGCATAGCAGCCAATATCATTGTACTCAATGCCTTCATAGGTGAATGTTTTTAAAGCACCAATGTCATCATCTCCAATATATGGAAAAACCTTGCTGTCTTTCCATGTTGGATCTGTGAAATCGAGAACGATGCTGTCTCCACCAGATGGATCATCTTTGCCTGGATCTTTGTCGTCTTTACAACCACAAAGTGTTAAGGCTGCTAATAATGGTAATAAGAATAAACTTTTTTTCATTTTTTTCTCCTTTCCTATTACTTTTTTGCTAGGAATGGAATCGTACGTTTTCCACTTCTAACTACATAGATTATACATTAAATTTTTACTACTTTGTAGGAAAAAAATAAATAATAAAAAGTCCTGTATTTTATACAGGACTATTGTAAGACCTTTCTAACTTAACCTGCTATTTTGTAGAGAGCAATGTTATTTTTATTTGTGGTTTCAAATTTGAATGTTGATGTTCCATATCCATAATAATAAGTGACTGACTCTTCATCAACCAATGACATTGTAACAAAACCACTATCATCAATTGATATTGTCCAGTCAGCATATTTTGGGGAAGAACTTATTGAAACTCCATGGCTTCCTGTCATTCCAAAGTTTTTACCAGTGGCATTTGAAATATGATAAATATCTTCGACTTTAGTAATCGAAATCATTTGATTTTCAAATAAATAATTGATGGTTATTTCATCACCAAATTCGCAGTCTTCGACATAGTCGATATATTTTGATGCGCCAAAGGTGCTGCTTGAATCTGCTGTGCCTTGCAAAATGCCTTTCTTAGCTGGAGCAGTTAATAAGTATTTACCACTTGTTAAGTCAGCAATCGCCTTAACTTTTTCGAATGTTGTTGTCTTCATTTCAACAGGTTCAATGCTAACTCTAATTTCTTTATTAGCGAATAGAGCAACAACTTGTGTTGTGCCTTCTTTTAAGATTTCGGATGCACCACTATGATCTGCAGGGTTATCATATGAATTTGCATCAAAGAAAACGAGATTTGCTGAATCATATTTAATTGGGTCAACATTGTTGTCGACAAATGAAATGGTCACATCGCCTAGCCCAGCTGGTTCAAATTTTTGACCTTCATAATAATTGACTTTCGTTGGTGTTGCATCATCTGCAAGTTTAACTGAATCAACAACAGCATGCTCGCCTGTAATTGTATAAATTTTGAGTGATTTTAAGCCAATTTTGAATGCATTTAAATCAGCAAATCTAATAGCATTTACATAGGAATCGTAAATGATTGTTCCTAAATAACCAGTTTTGGAACTCATTAATTTGTCTAAGTAAGGTTCGCCACCAAAGACTGATGATTGAATCTCATAATTGCCAACAGATCCACCAACTTGGAACTCAAGCTCAACTTTCTTAATAACTTCATTATTGTTCTTCGCTTTAATATCAATAAATCCGTTTGTTACGGCATATCCTTGAATCTTGTCATCTTTACCTGGTTTTGCTAGTTTATCAAATGTAATTTCAAAATTTTCATCATTAATTACAACTTGTTTTGCGGTACCAGTTAATCCTTTAAAATCAGGATCTTCTGGATTATTGAATTTTGCTGCTAAATCTAATGATTTAGTTGTCTTGTATGAATAAGCACCTTCGAATTCGATAAAAATTGATTTTAAGTAAACAGCTCCAGGTTCCAAATATGTTGGATCCTCTGCTCTTGATGGATCAACTTCTGGAGTAATAAATTCAATCGAAATATCGCCTTCTAAATTATCTAAATCCGAGCTTGAAACTTCACGAATTCCATCAGAAGCTGATGAAGGAGTTGCTCTTTCAATCACTGTTGTGTCACCAACTTTTACAAGAAGAGTTGCAAGTCCGTTTGCTGAAGCTGTTTCTAGAGAAACACGTTTCACTTTTCTATCATTTTTTGCTAAAAGTTTAATATCTGTTTCAGGATCACCGCCTTTACCAAAGCCAAGTCCTTCACCTGATTGAAGTGATGTTACTTTATTACGGTTGAAGTCCCATTTCATTCCTTGTAAAACTGCAGTTCCGGACTCAATTCCTTGTTTATAAACTTTTGAATCGTAGCCAAATTGAGCTCTATCTCCTCTATCAGAGTCATATTGCCATAAATACATCGATTCGGAATCAAAATTAATAACACGGATTTCAAATTCGTGAACTAAATTAATATTGTATGTATTTGTTGCAATGAGTCTTGCTGAACCGCTTTTAAGGCCTTTTACGGTTCCTTTGGCAGATTTCTCTGCATTAACTTCAAACGAAATAACATCAGGATTTTTGTTGTCCCATGTAAAATCTCTTTCAGAGTATTTATAAGGATTTGGATCAAGTACAGCCTCGATGTCTATTGTTTCGCCGACGCCTATTTGCACACTGTAGTTAGGATCACCTTTACATTTAACTGCGTGGTTGAAATCAAAAACACATTGGTATCCGCAAACATCACACATTGTGTCGTGATCAGCATCAACGCATGTTCCTTCAGGACATTTTGGTTTTTTAGGTTCTTCGCCACAAGACGCAACTAAAAATAGTGCTGGAATAAGAAGTAAGAATGATTTTTTCATATTTCTGGCCTCACTTATTAACAAATAATCTACATATACATTTTAACAAAGATATGCGCGCTTACATACACAAAAGTGTATTAGCAATTATTTAGCGATAAAATCGCTAATTCTAAACTCTAAAGTTAACTTATCTCTAAAGCTAGACATATTTAAATTTCCAAAAACATCAATTATTTGATGCGATTTAACATCGCTTTCTGGAAAATTAAAACCGAGTAATTTTGAATTTATCGAAATTGGAGTTGAAATGTGTTTTCCAAAGCTAATAAATTGCAAAGATTTTGTAGGTAAATTTCTAATTGAAAAAACAGGTTCAGGAAAACCAACTCCAAAAGGTGCAAATTCACGTAAAATTTCATAGTTTTGGAAGTTCACATCAAGAATCGAAAGTTCGACTGATGGAGGTTCAACTTTTGTGAGTTTGTGTTCCTTACAAAGTTCAATAAAATCGTGTTTAAAATTTTCAAAATCTTCAGCTTTAATTGTTGCGCCACCAGCCATCGCATGACCACCGCCAGCAACCATATATTTTGATAAAGATTCAAATGCTTTTTGAACATTAAAACCTTCTTTCGAGCGAATACTTCCTTTTAGGAAAGTTTTATCAGTTGAGTCTTCTGTTAAAATAATAACTGGTACATTCTTTTCATTTAAAAGTCTATTTGCAATGAGACCTAAAAGCCCTTCTTTGATATCTAATTTGAGAACAATTCCGTCTCCCTCAATTTCATCTTTTGGGAGGTTTTCAACAGCTTCTTTTGTGAGCGTTTTTCTGAGTTCGTTGTTGTTCTTAATCCAGCAAGAAATCTTGTAAATTTCATCTGGATTTTCACTTATCAAATATTTGACCAAAAGATTGATGTTTTTGTCTTCAACTAATCGTCCAATTGCGTTAATTTTTGGAGCGATTTCTAGTCCAAAAGTTTTTTCGGTAATAATTGGTGAATCTGTTAAGGAAATTAAGGCTTTGTATTGATGTTTTTTAAGATTATTGACTGCAAGTCTAACAACATCTCTATTGTAACCTTTAAGTTCCATCATATCAGAGATTACAGACATTCCACCTATGGTGACTAGATAATCATCATAATAACCAAGAAGTCCTGCGGACAAAAATAAAGCCATGTAGCCACCAGAACCATAAATATCAGAAATATGAGATACAATTGGGTGAATTACTGCATAAGCAGGCACTGGAACTTCTGGAGCTTCGTGGTGATCCACTACAATAACATCCATATTAAGCTCATTAGCCTTCTTAATTGCTTCATCTTGGGCAATTCCATTATCCACTGTAATAATGAGGTTAAAACCGGCTTCTTTTATCTTTATAACGTTTTTAACGTTAAGTCCATAGCCATCAGAGTAACGAATTGGAATGTAATAACTAACTGGATAACCTAATTTTTCGAAAGTTTTTACCATAATTGTTGTGGCGCTTACACCATCGCAATCATAGTCACCATAAACAAGAATTTTTTCTTTATTTTCGATTGCTCTAAAAATACGCTCTTTAATTTTGGCCATAGACTCTATTGAATTTGGATCAAGAAGTTTAATCTCTTCAATAGGTTTAGACATTTCGTTAAAAGCGGATTCGTCTAAAGCAAAGTAATCTAATAATTTTTGTTTAAAGTCCATAAAGTATAAAAAAGGGCTACAAAGTAGCCCAAATTAAATTAATCGTTGATACCAATGAAGATAGTTTCTTCTGGTTCACTTGAATTACGTTTGTGAGGAACATTTTCCTTGTGTTGGAACATTTTTGGTTTTCGTAAATGAATTTTGCCAAATACTTTTCCAACAGCACAAGCAAGAGGACCCATGACTGTGAGGATTGCAACTACTGCAACAATTTGACCAACGAGTGCTGAAGCAAATAAGAATGCAGTTTCACTAAGTCCGAATCCAAAGAAGTTAATGGATAAGTAAATAGTCAATAAGACTAAGACAAGCATTGGTGCGGCAGCTTTTGATAAAGCTTTAACCATAATTTCTTTTCTTTCTTCGAAAGATAAGTCACCATGTTTTTCTTTGACCATAGATTTTTCTTGAGCAAAGAAGAACAAGGAAGTAATTAAGGTTGTAACTGCAACAAGAGGCATTGCAAGTGATGTAACTGCGCTTGTGCCAACACGAATTGCGACAAATAAGCCATAAGCGATTGCTGTAGAACCACTTGAAACAACAAGTGCTGCAACGCCACGTGATGGACGGAAGCGTAATGCAACGTAAACAGATGCACCAATAATTGTAATAGCAGTTGCTAAAGCAACATAGCGTTGATCTGGTGTGTAGTTAAGTTCTTTAGAAGTTTCAACCTTCATTTCATATTTACTTGGGATTGCTTCTTCTAATGAAGCTGTAATACTTTGTTCAATGTTGCTAATTTGATCAGCGTTGTAATCTGCTGCAATCTTACAGATAAAGTATAATTCTTCGGTTTTTTCTGGAGAAGTTTCATCGTATGTATAAGTTTGAACTTTCTTCATTTCAACTTCGAATTTATCTGCTGATACTTTAGTATTTTCATCAGATTTAACGTCTTTTAATGCATATTGTTTATAAGTTTCAACATCGCTAATTAAGTTGTTATCAACTTTCATTGTTGTGTAAATAACAGTTGAATTCTTTGTTGAATTTGAAACGTTTAATGGGGAACCATTCTTAACGCCAAAGACAGTAATTACAACAACTGCTGCAACAGTTAAAGCACCTAATATAATGGCAGAAATTTTTCTTCTCTTTGTGAAATCAACTTTTTCATATGGTGATTCATAAGATTCTTTTTCTTCTGCATTCATTAAGTTAGGAACTTTGGAAGCTTCGATATTAAATACTTTGTATTTGTTTTGTAAATTTGTGGAGTTAGTAACTAACTTCATAAGGATTTTGAAAACGATAAGGTTCATCAATAAGCCAAAAACAGCACCAAAGAACAAGATAACGCCCATTGGTTTAAGTGCTGTTCCACCTAATGCGTACATCATTAAGCCTGCAAATGCGGTAATGATGGCAGAATCAAGGGAAAGAAGATTTGATCTCTTACTTGCTTCTTGGTTTGCTTTCTTAAGTGAGCGTCCTTTGTAAACTTCTTCTTTAAATTTGTTGCAGTAAATGATTTGGCCAAATAATACGCCAGCGACTAATATAATTAGTCCAAGTACTGCTGGGAAGTTAAAGACAACGTTCATTGATGAGAATGATAAAAGTGTAATAAATAATGAACCAATTGTGGTAACAATCATTGCAATTGCATTGATTCTATAGTAAACAACAAGGAGTAATGAAATAATTACCATTGCAATTAAAGATGCGATTAATGTTGTGGATAATCTGATATTAACGTTATTACCTAAAGATAATAAACTTTCGAATGTTGGATT
Organism: Candidatus Fiminaster equi; assembly: GCA_018064745.1. Taxonomy (GTDB): domain Bacteria; phylum Bacillota_I; class Bacilli_A; order RFN20; family CAG-826; genus Fiminaster; species Fiminaster equi. The sequence goes on along the minus strand of JAGHUR010000007.1, from coordinate 5,752 downwards.
AACTTCAAGAGCATTTGTGTAATAATCAATTTCAGTTTCGGTAACATTTCTTGTTGGGCATGTAACTTCAACATCATACTTAGATGCTTTGAGCATATTTAAATAATAATTTGCGACAACGTTAGCATCTTTAAGTTTTGTAAAGTCATAGTTTCCTTCACTATCAGCTGAGCCACAAATAAATTGAACTTCTGTATGTTCTTCTTTAGCTTTTTGGTACCAAATATTTGAGGAAAGGAAACGCATAAGGATTTTATCCTTAACTAATGGATTAACGGCTTCTTTATCGACCGAATCGCCTTCTTCATAGTTTGTCCATAAGAAGATATCTGGTTGTGCGGTTTCTTCACCACCTTCGGTTGGAGGTACTTCATCACCAAGCATATTGGCATGCATAGCTCTCTTCATTACGTTTGCGGTTTGACCACCTTCGGCATTTTCAGTTTTTGGTGAAACTTCTTCAATTAGCTTTTCAAGATCGGCTTTACCAGTATCTGAAACAGGAATAACAACTACAGGAACAACATCAGATTCGTAAACAATTCTAGCTTCATCAAGTTTGAAAACATTTTCTTTTAATGTTTCAGGTTTATCTCCAGAAACTGAGACGTTGCCACCATCGAAGCAAAGATATTTTGCAACATAGTTGAATGTATCTTTTTCGACGTTGAATGAAACGGCTACAGAATATGATTTATCTTCACCTGTAGTATTTTGAACTCTAATTGAGTAATCTTCGATGTGCCAGTTGTCTAAACGTGTGCGCATTTCTTCGACAACTTTGTCTGCATCTTCTTGTGTAACTTCCTTATCTTCTCTTGAATTAAGATTGAAGACAATTTCTCTACCAGAGTTGTATTCACGTCCTCCATTTAACTTTGTTAAAACTGGAGTTGCTGCAACTCCGATTGCAATGAGCATTGAGATTGCCATTGTGATGTAAGCTATTAATCTACGCATAATTGTTGTTCCTTTATGTAATAAATAGTGTCAATTTTACGACCGCGTTAGATTTTACTATGTTTTACTTATAAAGTAAAGAAAATTATTGTTTTTCTATTAGGTAGACATATGGAAAAATTCATTTATGAAAAGCACAATATAGTTGCATAATTTATATTATTTTTTTATTGACAAAATGAATGATTTTTGATTTAATAATCATAGCAAGAAATTTATTTCTTAAATGTGGGTCGATTTGATTGCCCACATTTTCTTTTGTCAAGAAATGTTTTTATTTGACAAGTCTGTTTACCAGATAGCTTTCTTTTACTTACACTAACAACAAATTTTTTATTTTTTAAATCTATTTTTGTTCCATCAGTATTTTTAGTGTAAACTTCTTTTTTGACTCCACTAGGAACTTCAAATTCTTTAAATTTTTGAATCAAAATTTTGCCATTTTTAACTTGCTTAAATCTATTCCTATCTTTGATATATAGATGAGTTAATTGAACTGCATGATATTCTAATTTTTTGCGATCGTAAAAAACGATGTAATAATGACAGCCATTATCATTTTCTGTTGTGTTATACATGTATTTTTTTTAATTTTTGCAATTCTCATGTTTTAGTAAATATTCCTTTCCTTTTTCAGTCAGAATTCTTCCTTTTTGAGTGCGATCAATAAGACCTATTTTTAATAAGTAAGGTTCATAGACTTCATCAAGGTTTGAGGTTTCTTCGCCAATAGCGGATGCAACAGTCTCTAAACCAACTGGACCACCACCAAAACGATTTTTAATCGTTTGCAAATAATTTATATCTACTTCATCTAACCCATTTTCGTCGATTTTAAGAGCCTTTAAAGCTTTCTTTGTGTCATTAATATCAATTACATTTTTTGCCTCGTAATTTGCAAAGTCACGTACACGCCTAAAAATACGATTTGCGATACGTGGAGTTCCCCTAGAACGTTTAGCAATTTCGGTGGCCGAAATATCATCGATTGTTGAATTAAAGTACTTTGCTGTTCTTTGAACAATCCCTTTTAATTCCTCAATTGTATAGTAATTAAGTTTTTCAGAGATTCCAAATCTTGCTCTTAAAGGAGAAGATAAATCTCCAGCCCTAGTTGTGGCTCCTACTAATGTAAATGGAGGAAGATCAACGGTAATTGATGAAGCTGAAGTTGGATCTTTTGAAATAACAATTACCATTTTGTAATCTTCCATTGCACTATAAAGAATTTCCTCAACAACACGAGGCAATCTATGAATTTCATCAATGAAAAGAATGTCTCCAGGTTCTAAAATAGATAAAATTCCTGCTAAATCTCCTGGTCTTTCTATTGAAGGCCCACTAACTAACCTAATTTTTCCATGCATTTCATTTGCAATAATATAAGCAAGAGAAGTTTTGCCAAGTCCTGGTGGTCCATAAAGTAAAACATGGTCTAAAACTTCATTTCTGTGTCTTGCTGCACCTATAAAAACTCTAAGATTATTCTTTAAATCCTCTTGTCCGACGTAATCATCTAAAGATGTTGGCCTAAGAGATGCTTCAATGGCTTCTTCATTTAAATTTTTATTTTTGTCCGTAATTCTCGCCATAATGAAGTCTCCTTGACGCCTCAAGAATTATGTCTTGAGTTGTAGCATTTGGGATATAAATTTGAGATAAAACTCGATCAATATCTTTAACTTTCCACTTTAAAGCTTTTAAAGCTTCTTTAGCTTCACTATATTGTTTTGAGTTTTCCTTATTGCTTTTAGCAATAAATCCTTTTAAGTCCAAAAGAATTTGATTTGCAGCACGCTCTCCAATTCCTGGAATGTTTTTGATAAAATCTACATCTTGATTGGAAATCGCAATTAAAAGTTCATTATAAGTGCAATTAGATAAAATAGTTAAAGCTGATTTAGGGCCAATGCCATTTACATTAAGTAAAAGATTAAATGCAGATTGTTCATCTTTATCTTTAAATCCTGCTAAATATTCATTGTCTTCTTTAAGATGATGATGGAGATACAAAAAGACTTCTTCTCCTAGAACATAATTTTCTGGTTTAGACACCAAAACTTCGTAACCAATTCCACCCGTTTCGACCACCACAAAACGTTTTTCAATAAAAGTTACTTTTCCTTTAATTGAGTAAAGCATAAAAAATATCGCCTTTCCTTTCTAATGGGATTAATAGGCGGATATTTCTCTCTTATTATTGTTTCTTTTATTATAATAAAAAACTTCCTAAATAGGAAGTAAATTATTAATTATTTTTTAAATTAACGCTTGAAAGGTGCAGGCGTAGGAATATCTATACGTTTATGCTCGCTAATTACGTGCATGTGTTCAATTTTTGCTTTAGCTTCTGGAGCAATTTCTTTGCCCATTAAGAAAGCGTCAAGATCGGCATAGCTAACGCCCATCTCACCTTCGTCGGTTTGTCCTTCAAAAAGACCTGCAGATGGAACACGTAAAGCTAGAGCTTTAGAAACTCCATAAATTTCTGCTGCTTGTCTTACTTCTGATTTTGTTAAATGGACAATTGGAAGAACATCAGCGGCACCATCACCATATTTTGTGAAGTAGCCAACGTATCTTTCATCCATATTGTCAGTGCCTAAAACTAGTCCACTATGCTCTTGAGCATAAGCAAAAAAGGCAACCATTCTCATTCTAACTTTAAGATTTGATTTAGTAAGTCTAATAAAATCTTTTCCTTTTAAATCTTTAAGGTATCTATGATAAGTTTTACTTAAATTGATGACTTCAAGATTTAAATCAAGTTGTCTTGCAACTTCTTTAGCATCATCAATGTCAGCTTTGTTTGAATCAATATCTATTGCATAGCAATAAAGTTTGTCTTTTCCAACAGCTTTTCTTGCAATTGCAGCCACTAAAGAAGAATCAACACCACCACTTAATCCTAAAACATAAGATTTGCAGTGTGATTTTTCTAAATAATCTTGGAGAAATTTTTCAATTTCGACTAAATATTCTTTAAGTTCCATAATTCTATTCTAAATATTCAAACTCAAAATCGCAAAGCCAAACTGAATCGCCATCTTGAGCACCTTTCTGTTTAAGTGCAGATTCAACATCTATCTTTTTAAGATAATTTAAAAGTCTTAGCATACCTTCATCTGTAGAAATGTTAATAAGACCATATGTTCTTTCAATTGATTCACCCACAAGTCTGAAGACATGTTCTTTTTCATGAACAACTTCAAAGATTGGTTTTTCATTTGCATAAGCATCATAAACCTTAACTTCTGGATTTTCTTCATTTGTAAAGAGTGGGAATTTCTCTGTTTTAGCGAGTAATTCTTGACATTTACTTACAATTTCCTTAACACCTTGGTTTGTAAGGCTAGAAAGGGCTATAACTGGTGTTTTAAAGTGTTTTTTAAATTCCTTGAATTTAATTTCACTCTCTTCAGAGTCCATTTTGCTTGCAACAACAAGTAATGGACGCTTATCTAAACCCATTCCGTATGACTTGAGTTCATTTTGAATCATTTTATAGTTTTCGTATGGAGATTCTTCTTCCATAGAAACTAGATGAATAATTACGCGGCATCTTTCAAGATGACGTAAGAATGAAAGTCCAAGTCCCTTGCCTTCCGAAGCACCTTCAATAAGACCCGGAAGATCTGCCATCACAAAGGATGAATCTTTATTTACATTCACAACGCCAAGATTTGGTTCTAAAGTTGTAAATGGATAATCTGCGATTACTGGGTTTGCATTTGATACAACACTTAAAAGTGTTGACTTACCAGCATTTGGAAGTCCTACTAAACCAACATCTGCGAGAAGCTTAAGTTCCATAATGAGACGTTTATTCTCACCCGGAAGTCCATTTTCAGCAATTTTTGGACATTTATTTCTGTCGTTTTTGAAAGCGGCATTGCCTCTTCCACCACGGCCACCTTTAGCAACTACTAAAGTTTGTCCTTCTATAGATAAATCTCCAATAAATTTATGATTCTTTTCTTCATAAACGACAGTGCCACATGGAACTTCAACAATTACATCTTCAGCTTTGTGTCCGTATTTATTTTTAGTTCCACCTTTTTCACCATCTGGTCCAATAAAGACTTTACTGTGTCTAAAGTTAAATAAAGTGTTGATGTTTCTGACAGCCTTAAAAATAATGGAAGCACCACGTCCGCCATTACCTCCGGAAGGCCCGCCTTTTGGCATGCACTTTTCTCTTAGAAAAGCAATCATACCATCGCCGCCCTTACCAGAACGGACTTCTACAACAACTTTATCGATAAACATACAACTATTATCTTATAATAATTTATAAAAGTATAGCGAAAAATTAACCGAAAGCTTAGCTTTCTTCTTGTTTTATTGAATTAGCTTCATTTAATTTCGTTGAATGTTTTCGAAAACACTATTCGTTTTCATCATTTTCCAATATTATACACGCACGAGTATAAAAAAGACCACAATTTTATTGCGGTCTTAATTAATAATTGTCTTTAACTTACTTTGCGTAAACTGAAGCGCGGGTTTTGTTTTTGCCAACTCTTTCGAATTTAACAATACCATCGATGGTTGCGAAGATTGTGTCATCTCCACCACGTTTGGTGTTAACTCCTGGAAGAATTTTGGTACCTCTTTGACGATAAATGATGCTACCTGCTGTACAAAATTGACCATCAGATAATTTTGCACCTAATCTCTTAGATTCAGAATCACGTCCGTTCTTGGTAGAACCGACACCCTTTTTAGAAGCAAAGAGTTGTAGATCTAATTTAAATAACATAACTAATTTCCTTTCTCGATTACATGAAGG
>JAGHUR010000055.1 GCA_018064745.1 Candidatus Fiminaster equi | reverse complement strand
TAATATGACGGAACAATTTTTAACGGCTTTGAAATAGTTTGTAAACTTTTCACAATTTCTTTAGGCTTCAAATTGTGAGTATTGTGTAAAATTTCTTTTTTATTAATACCAAATTGTTGAGTTGAAGCCCAAAGAGTTTCTGAATTAATGGCAGCATCGTTTTTAGAAAATATTTTTTTCCCGTAAATTTGATTCAATCTTTTTAAATGTAAATTTTTAATCAAAATACGTTTTCCAATAATTTCTTTATCACTATATTTTTTAATTATTTGAATCGCTTTATATGTATTTGCAATATTAATTCTTGTTTCCATTTTTATCTCCCTTAATTGAGTAAAATCCACCACGGTAGATAATGATATGATCAATAAGTTTAATGCCTAGATTGTTAGCAGATTTTTCAATCATTTTTGTCGCTAAAATATCATTATCGCTTGCAGTAGATTCTTCATCAGGATGATTGTGAATTAAAATGAATGATTTAGCTTTAGCTAAAATTATCTCTTGTAATATTTGTCTAACATCAATTGAAAACGAGTCAAAAGTACCTTTGTAAAGTAACTTTTCTTGCTTAATTCTGTTCTTAGAATCAAGCATAATTAAAATAAGAACTTCTTGTTCATAATTCTCTAAATATTGGTACCTTAAATAAACTTCATCAGATGTTTTGATTGAGTCCTGTTTTTGATACTTTGGAGAGTTCAATCGATGATGAAATTCAAAAGCCGCTAAAAGGCGTAAGGCTACTGCTTCTTTAAGTCCAGTATGAGCCTCTAATGAGGCTAAATTGGAATTTGATAAAGAATACATTGAGTTAAAATAACTTGATAAAAGTTCATTCGCGACATCAATCGCACTTTTTCCTTTATAACCTGAGCCAATTAGCAAAGCTAAAAGTTCAGCATCACTTAACTCTTCAATTCCAAACCTAATTGCCTTCTCACGTGGGCGTTGTTCAATAGGAATATCTTTGATAGTCATTATTTCCAAGAAAATTTCCAGCCACCTGGAGCTGTTGAACTGCCTTCTTTTGACATAAACATCTTGTAGACAACAACTGCTACAATAGCGATTGCACATATCGCTAAAACCGCTGTTAGAGTAACTTCTCCAGTAACAATTTGACTGGCTTCTTTTTCGCTTAATTTTTGTTTCATAAAATAAATACCTCTACTAGATATAACAGGGGAATTTGGCGATTTCGCTGAAAGTGCATCAAAAAAGAACCCTTAAGGGTTCTTTAAAATTTTACATCTTTTTCAAGACCTATTTTGATTCGATCTTTAAAATTTCAACTTTGTATTCTTGAGCAACGTGGACAACAACGACGTCTCCAACAGCATGATCAACGACTGCACGACCAAGTGGAGAAACGTTTGAAATTAATCCTTTAATTGGGTTAGCTTCAACGGTGCCAACAATTGTATAGCTTGCGGTTGTGTTATCGCTTAAATCTTTAATGGTAACTGTTGAGCCTAAAACAACTGTTTTTGTGGCTTTTGACTTTTCAGAAATGATCTTAACATTTGCTAAAATGTTTTCGATTTCTTTAATACGTCCTTCGATTTCAGCTTGTTTTGTTCTTGCTGCATCGTAATCGGCGTTTTCTGAAAGGTCGCCTTGAGCACGAGCTGCTTGAAGTGATTCAATAACTTCTGGACGATCAATATCAATTAAATGGCGGAGTTCTTTTTCAAGCTTCTCAGCGCCTTCTTTTGTAAGTTCAACTTTATTCATGGACATATGTTTATCCTCCTAAATAGCAACAAAGAGTTTATCAATACTCTTTATGTTTGTAAATTAATATTTATTTTATTTCTTGGATTTTTTCGTCATTCATGTAGGCATTGAAGACTTCTTCAGCCTCAGAATATTCTTCATCATCTTCAATTTCTTGAAGTGATTGGTCTTCTTCATTTACAGCGAAAACCATGATATTATCTTCATCATCTTTCTCATAGAGAAAAACATATGATTTGTTACGTTGTTCACTTTCGTAAGTAAACAAGATTTTCATTACTTTTTCTTCACCTTTTTCATTGGTGATAATCATTTCATCATCAAGTATCATTTGAGTTCTCCTTTTGAATACAAAAATCTTTCTAAAATAACGACTGCTGCATGTTCATCAATAATCTTTTTACGTTTATCGTAACTAAGATTAGTGGTTGCTTTGAGTTTTTCATCAGCTTCGATTGTTGAGAATGATTCATCCACCATTTCAATAACTAATGTTGGATCAAGTTTTAGTAAATCATCTCTAAAACGAATGCAACTTTGAGCATGCGGAGAAACATCACCAGATTGGTAAAGTGGCATACCTAAAACGATGTCTTTAATACCTTCTTTACGAGCAAGTTCCACTACATGTTCTCTAGCAGCTTTGAAGTTTCCAGGTTCAAATCTAAAAGTTTCAACTGGATGTACACTGATTCCTAAGGAATCATTTGTAGCAATTCCAACTGTTGTAGTTCCTAAATCTAGACCTAAATATTTCTTCATTTAATAAGTCCTTTAAATGTTTCAATTGCTTCTGGAAGTTTAGCAAGTAAACGTCCACGACCATTTGCCATATTTGGACGTCCTCCACCGCCTCCACCTAAGACTTTAGCGACTTCTCTAACTAAATCACCAGCCTTGTTATTTTCAAGGGCTTTACCACCTACAAAAATAGCAATTGGGAGTTCACCATCGTGTCCTCCAATAAGTAAAATGACATAGTCATTAAATTTAACTTTTAATTCATCGCCAATGGAATTGATGTTTTCCATTGAGTTGTTTTCAAAATGTTTTGCAAGTACTTTGTAACCTTTTAAATCAACAAATTCTGATTCAACATTTGCAGCATTTTGATGTGAAATCTTGTCCATCATGGAATCAAGTTTCTTATTAGCTTCACTTAACTTATTTAATAAGTCATGTGTACGTGCAAGAGCATCCTTTGGATTAGAACATCCAATTGATTTACAAACTGCCATTAAAGCATCTTCCTTCTCTTTGAGAAGTTTGTATCCACCAATGGATGATCTGCCTTGAATTCTTCTAACGCCTGCTGCTACTGAAGATTCGCTTTCAATAACGAATACTCCAATATCAGAAGTATTTGTAACGTGGCAACCACCACAGAATTCAATAGATTCATCACCAAATCTAACAACTCTAACTTCATCACCATACTTCTCAGAGAAGAATGCTTTAGCGCCGAGTTTAGAGGCTTCGTCTTTAGACATAACTCTAATATCTGATGGGATTGCCTTAGCAATCATATCATTAACGAGGCGCTCGATTTCATGTAACTTTTCATCTGAAATTTTTTCATAATAGTTAAAGTCGAATCTCAAATATTCATCACAAACGAAAGAACCCATTTGTTTAATTCCATCACCTAAGACTTTGTCTAATGCTGATTGAAGCAAGTGTGTTGCAGAGTGGTTTCTTTCAATAAGTTTACGTTTTTCAACGTCTAATGAAACGTGGAGTTTATCACCAACTTTGACTGAACCTTTAATAACTTTTACTGAATGTAAATGTTGTTTATTTGGAGCTTTTTGGGTTGAAGTAACTTCAAGCTCAACATCTTTAGATGTTAATTTGCCTGTATCTGCTACTTCGCCGCCCATTTCAGCGTAGAAATTAGTCTTATCAAGTATTACTTCACCTTCGTCATTTATGACGTCTACTTTGACGCCATCTTTAAATAAGCCGATGACTGTTGCATCAAGTTCGGCGTGATCATAGACAAATTCTGATGGTTCTTTGAAATCAAGAAGGTCTTTAGATTGTTTGTGCATACTTTGTTCACCGCTTCTTGCGTTTCTAGCACGTTCCTTTTGAGCTTCCATTTCTTTGTTAAAACCATCTTCATCGACGGTAACACCACTTTCTTTACAAATATCTTTTGTTAAATCGAGTGGGAATCCAAATGTATCGTAAAGCATAAAGGCATCTTTACCTTCAAGAACTTTCTTGCCACCAGCAAGTTTTTCACGAAGCAAAGCTTCGCCACTCTCTAAAGTAACAATAAATTTCTCTTCTTCAGCTTTAAGCATTTTGGAAATATGATCAATCTTATCCATATATTCTGGATAGAATTCTTTATATTTTTCTGCGACAACTGGAACAAGGGTGTACATAAATGGTTTATGAATTCCAATTTGTTTAGCAAATCTCATAGCTCTACGGACAAGTCTACGTAAAACGTAGCCACGTCCTTCATTTGAGAACATTTCTCCATCACCAATAGCAAATGTAACTGCACGAATGTGGTCTGCAATAACTCTATATGGTGTTAAATTTGGAGCTTTATATGGAACTGAAGCAATCTTTTCAACTGCTTTAATGATTGGTTCAAATAAATCAGTTTCGAAGTTTGTATCAGTCTCTTGAAGTACGGATGCAATTCTTTCTAGACCTGCACCTGTATCAATGTTTTTAGATGGTAATTCTTTGTATTCACTACGTGGAATACCTGGTTGAGCGTTAAATTGTGAGAAAACAATACCCCAGATTTCAATGTATCTGTCGTTTTCAATTTCTTCACGAAGTAAACGTTCGCCTAAGTGCTCTGGATCGTATTTTTCACCTCTATCAAAGAAAACTTCGGTATTAGGACCTGCTGGGCCTTCACCAATTTCCCAATAGTTTCCTTCAAGTGGAATAAGATGAGATTCTTCAACACCTTGTGATAACCAAAGTTTGTGAGTTTCTTCATCAATTGGGTTATAAGTAAAGTAAAGTTTATCTTTTGGCATTTCAAATTCTTTAGTTAAAATTTCAAAAGCCCAAGCAATAACTTCTTTTTTAAAGTAGTCTCCAATTGAGAAGTTTCCAAGCATTTCAAACAGAGTTTGATGTCTTGCAGTAAAACCAACGTTTTCAATATCGTTTGTACGGATTGATTTTTGAACGTTTGTAATTCTTCTTGTAGGAGGAACTTCACTTCCATCCATGTATTTCTTTAAGGCTGCAACACCGGAATTAATCCAAAGTAAAGATGGATCGTTGTATGGAATAAGGTTTGCGCCTTTTTCAATGTGGTGTCCTTTGCTTTCAAAGAACTTTAACCATGTTTCTCTAATTTGTTGACCTGTTAATCTTTTCATAACTTGTCTCCTTTTACTTATAAATTAAGCTGATTTACGCTTCTTATTTCTATTGAAATAAAATGCAAGGCCTGCAGCGCCAATAAGAATCACTCCGCCTTCTAAAGCACAGACAACAATCAAAGCAATTTTTGAGTTTGTTTCTTTGTCTTTAGAATCAGTTCCTTTTGTATCAGGATCAGTTACATCAGTTCTATAACCGCCTTTATATAATTCGATTCTTTCACGAATATCTGGAACAAATTCTTCTGCTGCATTAAGGAATCCTTCATAAAATTCATATGCTTCCTCAACGCTTTTTGCATTTTCAATGTCAGCATAAGCCCAATCGTAATAAATATGGAATACATCAACTTCATGAGTATTTCCTAAACTCATTTCGCCAATAGTACAGGCAATATGCATGTCTGAAAGTAAATCTTCGATTACTTTCTTTAATTGTGTCTCAACTAAAGTTGGAATTTTTTCAAAGAAATCTTTATATTTATCATATTCACTATAAAGCTGTGCATTTGTTGTGGCTTGATTTACAACTTCCTTAGTATGTTGAGCTGATCTTTGAATTTGAATTTTATGTTCTTCATCATATTCATCAATCTTATCAAGCGTCCAATCAACATAATCAAGAACTTCTTGTTTTAATTCATCAAATACTCTGTATGTTCTATAAAAAACAAATTCAAAATAATGACAAAATTCTTCAAATTTACGGTCAATTTCCTCAATACTTGTTGAATTTTCAATGTTTTCCTTAGCTTCTTCAATTTTTTGATTAAGGAGATCTTCATAATTTGGATCAATACTAAAATCTTCTGTGAAACATTCAACATCCCATTTTTTAACGCCTTTGTAATAACCTAATGAAGGATAATATTCTTGATAAAAATAGTATTCAAGATAGACTCTAAAGTTATTAACTGCAGCATCAATATAATATGATTCTGGAGCTCTATCAATTTCTTGATTAACTTCTGCTATCTTTGCTTCAAGTTCTTCTCTAGCTTTGCCAGAATATTCATCTAAACAAGCTAATTCGAGTATTTGTGCTTTTGCATTTTCTCTTTCTTCTGCATATTCATCTTCTTCTGGCTCTTCAGTTGCAAGCACGGATACTATCGGAATTAAATCATGCTTTAAGGCAGCGAATGATAAAGCACCAATGCCAAATACAGCAGTTAATACAATAAGTAAGGCTTTTTTCTTCATAAGCATATCTCCAAAAACAAAATAAAAAGTATCTCTTAGGAGCGACATTTGTCGTGGTACCATCCTAATTCAATACTTTGTATTGCACTTAATTAATTACTCTTTAACGCAGAATTACGTCGATTCATCATCGACTCCTAAGGAAGTGGCAAATTTCCTTCATTGGAGTGTTAATAGTCTATCATTACTTATTCACTTTGTAAAACAAAGATTTTGTTAATTAGAAATCATTGGCTGGATTTTCAAGTATTTTTTCAATTGGACAGTTTAACGTTTTTGCAAGTTTAAATAACGTTTGACTTTGAGCTTTATCAATATCATTGACTCTTTGCTCATAAAGTTGAATGGATCTTAAAGATACACCAGATTTTTTTGCTAATTGAGATTGCGATAAGTTATTGAGCTCACGCATAATTCTTAATTTGGTTTTTTTAGAACCTTCCTTCATATATTTGTCCATTGTTTCATAAAAACGAGTAATATCCATTTCGTGATATAAATGGTACATTCCCAAAATTTTGACAAAGTCAACTGCATAAAAAATATCATCTAAAGTTTTGCATCTATACCAGCAATAATCTGCTAAAGCCCATCCTACCCAATATTCTGGAGTTTTTTCAAATGTTGGTTGATATTCATCTATTTTTGAAATGTCTATAAATTCAGAAGCAACTTTCATTGCGAGTTCAATTCCACTCATTCCAGCTAAATAAGTAGGATGTCCTTGGCAAAAGAATTTAAGAGATTTTGATTTGCTTAAAATGTTCTGTATTTGGTTGTTATTAAGCTTGCAAAAATATGCTAAATAATCAACCACAATAGCTAAGTTTTTCTTAGCATCATATAAATATGATTCATCGTAAGCGTGGATCATTTAAATCAAATCCTTTCTTGATAATTTCTCTTGCAAACAAATCATTGTCATCCAATTTGTGCTTATTCATGTAATTTTTATAATTTTCTCTAGCTTTTTGGTCTCTGTCTTTAAAGGCAAAGTAATAATCTTCTCCAACATTTTCAAATCCAATAAACTTTATTTGTTTAAAAGCTTTTTCGCTTCTTAAAAAGTATTGCAATCCTAAATGGCCTAATCCTAAGACATATGATAATGATTGGATAGCAAGTGAATTTGATAAAAAAGCTTGCGCAAAACTAAAATAAGAATCATCTGCTCTATATCCAATTATTAAGTCGTACTCGGATACATCAATGCCAAATAATCTATCAATTTCTTTTGCTACTAAATCAGCATCGTTATCTTTGTTAAATTTTCTATTCTTAATTAAAAGACTTATCCAAGTTAATGAAGGGTATTTTACTTTAGTAAGATCTAAAATTTTAAGTCCTTCTAAATCAAGTTCATATTTGTTTAAGATTCCGAATAAAGATTCTTTACAAGCCCACTCTTTTCCTCTTTCAATTACTCTAGTACAGTAAAAACCTTGGCCAAAATCATTGTTTTTCTTGCCAAGTTCTAATTTAGGAGTTCTAACAATTTCTTGCGAACCGTGATAAAGAATAATTTTGCTCATAATTACCTGCTAGATAATTATAGCATATAACTATATCATTGCAACGATATAG